>JAITNB010000073.1 GCA_031290695.1 Coriobacteriales bacterium
TTTGAATGACTGCATCCCCTGTTCTTGCTAATATCTTAGTAAACATATAATATTACTATACTTACAAACGGCAACCCAAGGAGGGCGCTTATCAGCCAGCCTGACCGCATATGCTCCAACCTGTCTGCGGGTGCCATCCGTGACCTCCTGTTTCAGCGTTACCTTGCACCCACCCAAAACGCACGGCCCCAGTATGCTGGCATCGAGTTCGAGTTCCCTATCGTCAACCTCACGCCAAGCCAGGGCTCGGACTCAGCACCAAACCCAACTCCTGACCCAAATCAAGGTCCAGCACCAAACCAAACCCCACATCCAACCCCTGCCCTCTCCCCCTCCCCGGTCGACTTCGCCGTGGTGCACGAGCTCACCCGCCGCTTCGCCGCGCACTTCTCCTTCACCGTCACGGGTATTGACGACGAGGACATCCCTTACTGCCTGGAAGACCCCCAGACGGGCGACCTCTATACCTACGACTGCTCGTACAACAACCTCGAGTTCTCATTCGCCCGCACCCAGGATTTGCACGAGGTCAACAGCCGCTTCAAGGCCTACTATCGCTTTATCCAACAGGAACTCGCCCAACACGGCCACACCCTCACCGGCATGGGCGTCAACCCGCATCGCACTGTGAACAACCACATCCCGCTGCCTGTTGGCCGCTACCAGATGCTCTACCACTTCCTCTCACAGCAGCCCCCCAACAACGGGGGCGGCGGCGGCACCAGCGGCGGTGACATTACCCCTAGAAGCCACGGCAACGGCAGCCGCGGCATCACCACCAGCGGCCGCGCCAACGAAACTGCCAACGAACCCTCCTCCCCCTCCCCGCACCCCCTCCACCCCTTTCCCGAGTACGGCATGTTCACCTCCGCCTCCCAAATCCAGATTGATGTCGACTACGATGCCCTCGTCCCCACCATCCGCGCGCTCAGCAACCTCGAACCGCTCAAGGCGGTGCTCTTCGCCAACAGCCCCCTCATGCACCAGGGCATCGACTACCTCTGCTGCCGCGACATGCTCTGGGAGCAAAGCAGGCATGGCACCAACCCCCGCAACGTTGGCATGTTCGAGCACCTTCCCGCCTCGCCTAACGAGCTCCTCGACTACCTCACAACCCTCAGCATGTTCTGCACCGAGCGCGACGGCCGCTACCTCAGCTTTGCGCCCATCCCCGTGCTCAGCTACTTCAAACGCCCGCACATCACCGGCACCTACCTCGACCCCGCCACCCGCACCGCCAAGACGCTGGACTTCGCGCCCCAGCCCGGCGACCTCGCCTACCTGCGCGCCTACAAGCTCGTCGACCTCACCTTTCGCGGAACCATCGAGTACCGCAGCGTCTGCTGCCAGCCCGTGCGCGACACTATGGCCGCCCCTGCCTTTCACTGGGGCCTTGCCAACAAGGTAGACGAACTCAACGCCCTTTTAGATGCGGACAAGACCGTGCTCAACCCCGCCCACACCTCCCCCGCCCTCCGCCGCCTCTTCACCTACGCCACCTACCCACACTTTGTCGACCCCAGTGCCCTGCGCGCCCTGCTTCTGGCTGTACTCGACCTCGCCGCAAGCGGCCTGCGCGAGCGCGGCCGGGGCGAGGAAGTCTACCTCGCCCCCCTCTTTGAGCGCGCCCACACCCTGCAAAACCCCGCGCACCACTACCGCGCCCAATTAGCCAGCGGCCACGGCCTTATCCCCCTCATAAAAGACTACGCTGCCCTTGATTGATGAAGGACGAAGGCGCTCTCCTAACTGTTCTTCATGATAATAGTGCTCATTGCAGTAGCAGTATTCTCGCAGGAGTCGGCGCAAGCCTCCATGCGGGTGAAGGTGTTGTTCCAGGCCTGCACATAGATGGGGTCGTCCTTGTGGTTTGCGTAGAGGTCGTGGATCGACTCGATATAGATGTTGTCGGCCTCCTCCTCGAAGTCGTTCACGCTGATGAGCAGGCGGTTGAGCTCCTTGGACTTCTTGAAGTTGCGAAAGTCCTTCATAGCGGCAGCAAGCGCGATACAGGCCTTCTCGATAAGCTCGGCCATCTCAAGGGCGCGCGGGTGCATCTCGTTGATGTCAAACATATAGAACCGCTGGATCACGTCCTCGATGTAGTCGCATATATCGTCGAGGTACTGTGCCATGCTCACGATGTCCTCGCGCTCGATGGGCGTCACGAACTCCGAGGCGAGGTGCAGGTAGATCTGGTGGTTCTCCTGGTCGGCCCCATGCTCAAGCGCGTGCATGACCGTGAGCTGGTCATGCACGGCATCGGGGTCGTACTCCCGTACGATGTCAACAAGCATCTTGGCCTCCTTGCAGGCAAACTCGGTGAGCCGCTCAAAGGCGTCAAAGTAATCAAAGCGAATCTTGGGCATGGTGTCTCCTCACGGTCTTATCCCTTACATGAACAGCTGGATGATGAAAACGCTCAGGCCGCCCAAGGCGACGGTGGTGGGCAGCGTGATAACCCAGGTAAACGCTATGTCGCGGGCCATGCGCCACTTCACGGAGCGCAGCCGTCGCGCGCTGCCGGCGCCCATCACCGAGGTCGTGATGACCTGCGTGGTCGAGATGGGCGCGCCAAAAAACGACATCGCCTCGATGACGATTGCCGAGGACGTCTGCGCCGCAAACCCGCTGGCCGGCTCGAGCTTGGTAACGCCGCCGCCCATCGTCTTCATGATCTTCCAGCCCCCCACACTGGTACCGATGGCGATGGCAACCGCGCACACCACCTTGACCCACAGCGGCACGCCCGCCTCCACCGGCAACAGCCCCCCCGTGATGAGTGACAGCGTGATGATCCCCATGGTCTTTTGCGCGTCGTTGGTGCCGTGCGAGAACGCCACAAGCGCCGCCGAGAACACCTGCATACGCAAGAAGAAGCGGTTCGACTGGCCGCGCTGGCTGCTGGCAAACGCCTTATAGATAAGCTTCATGATGCCAAACCCGATGAAAAACCCAATAACCGGCGACGTGAACAACGGGATGACCACCTTGGTAAGCACGCCGTCCCACTTAATGCCGTCCACCCCCATCGTATACACCACCGTCGCACCAATAAGGCTGCCGATAAGTGCGTGCGACGAGCTGCTGGGGATCGCCCGCCACCACGTAAAGAGGTTCCAGACAATCGCCCCGATAAGTGCCGCGAGCACAACATACTCCTCGATGTTCACCGAGACCAGGCCGCTTGTGATGGTCTTGGCGACATTCTCGCTCACCAAGGCCCCCACGAAGTTCATCGAGGCGGCAAGCGCGATGGCCTTGCCCACCGTGAGCGCGCGGGTATAGACCGTGGTGGCGATGGCATTGGCCGTATCATGAAAGCCGTTGATGAACTCAAAGGCAATGGCGAAGACAACAACACAGATGATGATGGCAGTCATGAGGGCCGTGGTTCTCCGTAGATCTTCATGGCAGTCGCTCCCAACAAGAGGATCGTCATCAAACTCCCTACACTGTTCTCTACAGCACACGACACCGCCTAGAGGGGCGATGCCGAATAATGATACACTTGCAACGCTGAAAACCC
>JAITNB010000097.1 GCA_031290695.1 Coriobacteriales bacterium
AAGACCAGGCGCGCCATGCTCTCGCGCGCCGTGTGTATGCAGCGCGGCCGCACCCTCGTGGTCAACCTCCCCGGCAGCCTCAAAGCCGCCGCCGAGTGCTTCGACGCCCTCTACGACCAACTCGAACACGCCGTGCAGATGGCCGCCGGAGAAGGCCACTGACGGGGAACTCGGTCTTTCATCATGAGCAAACTACCGCTCACATCTTCACATACAGCGAGGTCTTGAATACCTCGTTCTCGGTCTCGTATTTCATGGCGCCGTCGTACTTTTCTACCTCGGCGAGGACAGAGGCCATGCCGATGCCTTTGCCGGTGCGTTTGCGGGAGTAGAAGGCGCCGTTGCGTACCCTGATATGGCCGTCGAAGCTGTTGTCCATGACCACGGTGAGGCGGTTGCCGGCTACCATGGTCTGCAATTTGATGAAGCGCTTGTTCTCGTCAACATAGCGGCACGCCTCGATGGCATTCTCAAAGAGGTTGCCGATGACGACGCAGAGGTCGTTGTCGGGGATGCGGCCGGCCTCGTGGGGGACGACCAGCCGCAGGTCGACCTGGGTCTTGTCTGCCTGGGCGATGCCGAGGTAATGCACAGCGAGGGCGTTGACGGCAAAGTTGTCGCAGAGGAGCTTGTCGGCAACCGTCGGTATATTGCCAGATAATTTATCAATATATTGGATGGCAGCCTCCTCCTCGCCTTGGGCGAGATAGCCCTTGAGGGCGGTGAGTTGATGGCGCAGGTCGTGGCGCAGCACACGCACTTCCTCGTTGCTCTTGGTGAGCGTCTCGTAGAGGGTGCGCTGCAGGTCGAGGTTACGGTTGGTGGCGGCTATCTCGACCTCAAGCCGCGCGTTCTTCTCCGCAGCATCAAGGCCGTCGCTCACATAGCGCCAGGCCAGTATCGAGAGCTCGAAGATGAAGAACACGACGCCTATCTGAAACAGGAGGTTGTTGATTGCGATGACGTGCGTGAACGAGTTGGCAAGCTCGAGGAGGGTGAACACGGCAAGGATGGCGCACGAGATGCCAAACTGTATGGCCAGGGGATTTGCATAGCGCACGTGTTCGATGACGACCCAGATGATAAAGGCCACGAGCGCAACAGGCGCGCATATCTCTATATAGGGAGCGCTTTGGGCAAAGGCGAACACCCCTGAGAGATGCAGGATGAGCAGCACGAGGAACGCGGCCCGCACAAGGCTGTGGAATACCTCAAGGGGCATTTTATGCAGCGGGTTGAGCATGATGAGGCCAAAGCGTATAAACGGTATCGCGAGGATGCAGATGCCTATATAGCTGAGGTTGTACATGAGAGAGGCCGACGGTATGAAGAACAGTGCGACGTCGTTGCCGCAAAACGTCCACGCGCCGGTTGCCAGGCAACTGAGCCCCAGCCAGATGAGCGACGACCCTACCTGGACCTTGCGCATGATAGCAAGCCCCACAACAACGAGCGAGATGCCGGTAAGGAGGATGAGGAGCGAGAGGAAGAACGACACCGCGTTGTGCTCCACGAGGTTCATGAACAGCAGCGACTTGTCGCCCGCGAGCACCTGGGGAAGCTCGAGGTGGTTGGCAAGCTGCGAGAGGCTGTACTCGAAGCGAAGCTCAAGTGCATCGGTATCCTCGGGCAGGGCGATGGTGTCGACCTCGATAGGCGGCTCCTTTTGGAAGGCTGGATAGGTCCCTGCCGTCCCGCGCGTGTCATAGAGCTTGTTGTTGACATAGATGCTCAACGGGACATTGACCGTCTTGACGAGCAGGTTGTCAAGCGGCATGGACTCGATCTGCGTCTTGAGGGTCACCTGGTCAAAGGGTTTGAGGCCCTCGATAGTGGTGGGCAGCGTGATGATCCCACGATTCTCGCCATTTACTTCGTAGGAGAACTCATTAACCGCGCGCAGCCCGCTGTAGTAGTAGACGACGTTGTTCTTCGCAGAGAGCACCTGGCCTACGAGGAACGCCAGGATAAAGACGATGGCGACTGCATAGGCAACGCCGATGACCTTGCCAACCGTCGTGAAGTACCCCGCTCTCATCCACTGCCCCTTGGCCTCATTCGCCGCTCCGGGCGCTGTTGAAGAGGTAGTCGTCATAGGCATGCTTGAGCTTACGAAAGTCCTTCACGCGGATATAGGCGCGCGCGCCGTTGTCCATGATGAAGTCGGTGTCAACGTCTTCCACATGGTCGAGGTTGACGATAAAGGCGCGGTGTGAGCGCAGGAAGCGCGGTGCGGGCAGCATCTTCTCAAGCGCGTCGATGGTCGTGAGCGTGGCGTACTCCCCGTCTTCGGTAAAGACCACCGAGCGGCGGTTGTTCGACTCGACATAGAGTATGTCGCTGAGGAGCAGGGTGACGGGCACGCCGTCGACGACGATGCCCAGTGTCGCGCCCTGTGCCTTGTCGCGCTTGAGAGACGCGAGCTCGAGCGCATCCACCACGTCCTCGGGGTTGATGGGCTTGAGCATGTACTTATACGCATTGAGGCGATACCCCTCGCGGGTGAAGTCGTCACTGGTGGTGGTGAACACGATGACCACCTGGGCGTCTTTCTCACGAACCGCCTCGGCAGTCTCGACGCCGCTTATCGCACCCATGTAGACATCAAGGAAGATAAGGTCGTAGGCGCCCTTCTCAAAGACCGCCAACAGGTCCTCGCCACAGAGGTAGTGGGTTGTCTCGGCCACAATGCCGCTCTCCTCGATAAAGGAGATGAGGATCCTCGCCTCGGTGGGCGTGTCCTCGCAGATTGCAATGCGCAGGGGGTTGTTGCCCGTTGGGGCATCCACGGCCATCACCTCTCCTCACCGTTGTAGCGATACGTTATCTCGATAACAAGGCGTGCCAGCGACTCCAGGTCCTCCACGGCCAACTGCTCGTGGCACCCGTGGATGGCGGTCATCCCCGTGCCCAGGGTCACGGCGTGCAGGCCCTTCTCGTTGAGCACGTTGGTGTCGGCACCGCCGCCGGTGACCTCGGTGCCGGCCGGTAGGCCCAGTGCGTGCGCGGCCTCAAGGGCGAGCACCGCCACCGGGTCGTCCTGGGGCAGCTTGAAGCCCCGGTAGTTCTCGGCCCAGGCGACCTCGACGCCCACCGCGCCGTTGCCCGCGGCGGCACCGGCGGCGGCAGCGCCCTCGGCAGCGGCGGCGCGTAGGCACGCGTCGATGTGTGCGTGTACCTCCTCCACGCGCTCAGGTGTCTGCGAGCGGCACTCGCCGGTCACCGTGCAGGTAGCGGCGACGATGTTGTTCGCCACGCCGCCCACAACGGTGCCGATGTTGGCGGTCGTCTGCGCGTCAAGGCGCCCCAGCTCCATCGCCGCGATGGCGTGCGCCGCCATCCCAATGGCCGAGACGCCCGTCTCGGGTGCCACGCCCGCGTGGGCGGCCTGCCCGGTAAAGGTTGCCGTGAACGAATGATGGTACGGCGCCCCAATGACCACGATCCCCGGGTGCCCCGCTGCGTCGAGCACAAAGCACGGCTCGCCGTCAAATGCCGCGCCGTCCATCGCCTTGGCACCCAGCAGGTCGATCTCCTCGCCCACGCTCAGCAGGACGACGACACGCGGGTGCGGCAGGTCATGCTCGGCCAGCGTACGCACCAGCTCGATAATCGCGGCGACCCCGCACTTATCGTCCCCGCCCAAAACCGTCTCGCCCAGTGAGCGTATGATGCCGTCACTTATAACGGGCCTCACCCCGATACCCGGCGACACGGTGTCCATATGTGCGGAGAAATACAGGCATCCCGGGGCTGTTCCCGCCAGCGTTGCCGTAAGGTTGCCGGTGTCTGAGCCGGTCACTGCCGCAGTGCCGTCGATGCTCACCGTGCATCCGGCCTCCTCGAACGCCCGCTTGCAATACTGGGCGACTGCGGCCTCGTGCAACGAGGGGCTGTCGACCTGCACCAGCTCCAAGAAGGTATCAAGCAATCGCTGTGCGTCCATGTCCGTTCCCTACCCCTTACTTATATATGTCTTTTGGCACTGCCTGGCTTAGGCGTGCCATCCTACTTTCCGTCGTGGCGGGCAATGGACGCACGCACGAACTCCCTGAACAGCGGGTGGCAGCGCGTGGGGCGGCTCTTGAACTCAGGGTGGCCCTGGCTCGCCACAAACCACGGGTGGTTGGGCAGCTCGACCATCTCGACGAGGCGCTCGTCGGGAGACACGCCGCTCACTACCAGGCCGGCCTGCATCAGGCGCTCACGAAAGACGTTGTTCACCTCATAGCGGTGCCGATGCCGCTCATAGATGATGGCGTTACCGTAGGCCGCCATGGCCAGGGTCTTCTCCCGCACCTTACAGGGGTAGGCACCCAGGCGCATGGTGCCCCCCATGTTGTCGATGTCCTCCTGCTCGGGCATGAGGTCGATCACCGGGAAGCGCATCTCATGGCCTATCTCGTTCTCGAACTCTGCTGAGTTGGCGTCTTCCATTCCCGCCACGTTGCGGGCAAACTCGCACACCGCCGCCTGCAGGCCCAGGCAGATGCCGAGGAAAGGCACTTTATGCACACGCGCATGGTTGATGGCGGCGATCTTGCCCTCAAAGGCGCGGATGCCAAAGCCGCCCGGCACCAGGACGCCGTCCATCGTGCCAAGGACCTTCTTCACGCCGTCGTCGCGCAGGGTCTCGCCGTCAACAAGATGCACGTTGGCCTTGCGGCCGTGAAACACCCCGGCATGGCCCAACGCCTCGATGATGCTCAGGTAGGCGTCGGGCAGCGAGACGTACTTGCCCACCACCGCGATGTTCACAGCGGAGGGATCCACGGCGACCTTCTCAAGCTTGGTCACATAGGCGCGCCAGTCGCGTAGCTCTATGGGGGCGACCTCAAGCCCCAGCGCCTCAAGCACCTTGCGGTCAAAGTCCTGCTCGTGCAGGGCAAGCGGCACCTGATAGATGCTCGGCGCGTCGATACACGAGAGCACGTTGGAGACGCGCACGTCGCAAAACAGCGCAATCTTCTCCCGCACCTTGTCCGTTACCTCGTGGTCGCTGCGGCAGACGATAAAGTCGGGCTGCACGCCTATGGAGCGCAACTCCTTGACGCTGTGCTGTGTGGGCTTGGTCTTGACCTCGTGCGCCGCCGCGATATAGGGCACGAGCGTCACATGGACAAACACCACGTCGCCCGCAGGCTTGGCCATCTTGAACTGGCGCGCCGCCTCGATAAAGGGCAGGCTCTCGATGTCGCCGATGGTGCCGCCTATCTCGGTGATGACGATGTCGGCGCCGCTCTGGTCGGCGATGCGCAGGAGGCGGTCCCTGATGGTGTTGGTCATATGGGGGATCACCTGCACGGTGCCGCCGAGGAAGTCGCCGCGGCGCTCGCGCGAGATGAGGGACTGATAGATGGAGCCAGCCGTGAAGTTGGACTCGCGCGAGAGGTTCTCGTCGATAAAGCGCTCGTAATGACCCAGGTCAAGGTCACCCTCGTGGCCGTCGTCGGTGACGAAGACCTCGCCATGTTGGAAGGGGCTCATCGTGCCAGGATCGACGTTGAGGTAGGGGTCGGCCTTTTGCATGGTGACCTTGTAGCCGCGCGCCTTGAGCAGATGCCCCAGCGACGCCGCCGTAATGCCCTTGCCCAGCGAGGAAACCACGCCTCCTGTTACGAAGATATGTTTAGCCATGCAACTTCCTTCCTGTCCCCTACATTCTACTACTTCTCTGGCCGCCCCAGGCCATCCAAGAACGAAAGGAGCCGGTTTCCATCAACAATCTTCGAAAACGATACGCGCTCGCTTAGTACGTTCACGGAGAAAAGCGCTACGGTAAGCAGTGCCAGCCCCCACAACGGCAGAGAGGTCGCAAGCAGAAAGCCCAGGAACGCCCCCATCGAGTTGGCGCCCGCATCGCCCAGCATGCCCTTCTCCCCTGCATCAAAGCGCCACACGGCCACGAGTGGCCCCAAACCCGCCAGTGCCAGCGCGGCCATGTCCCAGCCGCCCAGCTTCACAATGCCGCTTATGCCTACAACCACCAGCGTGGCGATGAGCCCCAACAGGTACATCTTGCCCGCCCTGCCGGGACGCAGGTCAAAGAGGTTCATGAGATTGGCGGTAAGCGCAATCACACAGGTCACGAGCACAATACGCACCAACGACAGCGGCCCATCCCAATACAGCGAGACGGCCGTGAACAGGCTCAGGAATCCGATGCCGATGAACTTGACCCCGCCCGTTGTGAGCGCCCCATGGCGCAACGCGTGCAGATGCCCGCGAAAGCCCTTGGCCGTCTTGTCACCAACCCAGTCGTCAAACAGCCCAAAGGCACACGACCCCGCAATGAGCGGGAACAGCGGCACCAGGTAGCTCACCCATGCTGGCTGCCCAACACCCAGGGCAACCAACAGATGCGCTCCCACCCAATACGACACCAGCCACACAAACCACACGATGCCAAGCCCGTTATAGACCTGTACGCCACGGTAATTGGCCACATGAGGGGCGGTTCTTTCAAGGGAGGCCGATAACATCGCCATCACCACAACCGGGATGACAACGCAATAGATGAGCGCGTGTATAAGACCAATCACAACGTAACAGTGCCTTCCTGTGTCGATTGCGTCCTGGCCCCCCAAACTGTCTGCAACCAGTCTAGCCCAAAACCACCCCGTTTTCGAGAAGAAACCACCAGAAGACAGCAAAGGGACGCAAAGAGCAGGGAAGGCAGGGAGAAAGCCAGCAGACACTAAAAGTGGTGGCACCTTGTGTAGAAAGAATATGCGATTTATGAGTTTTGCATATGTGCAATACTATGTTAGACTATACGTATGAGCATCACCTACGCACATATCAACCATGAATCCTCCGGCAGTGCATCCCAGTTGATGCAACAGCTCACCGTTGCAACGAACCTCAATGCCTCTGGCCTTGCACATGCCATGAAAGTGGCACCTTCGACGGTCACACGTATACTACATGGTCAGGTATGCCCCAGCTACGACGACATGATGCATTACGCCTACTGCCTTGGCTTCAAGGTCGAGGGTACCAAGCTGTCGCGCCTCGACCACCTGCGCGGCTACCGCAGTCCCAAAGAGATAGGCGACTTTGTGAATGCTGAGCTGGCAAACGGCCTCAACTCCAAGAGCCTTGATGTCATCCTGCGCTACATACCCAAAACGACGATGGACTGGCAGGAGCTCTGCGACGAGGACAAGCAAAAACTCATGCTACAACCAGCCAGAGTGGATGACATAAGGTTCCAAGCCCTCATAGAAGGCACAACCAGATTCTTCTCCCATGCCAAGATGTGGCAGGATGCCCCCGCTTGGACCACCAAAACCCGTTTAGAGAAATTATTTGTACCCCGAGCAGCAGTGCGTGAGATTGGAAACCGATGGTATCAAAAGATCTTAGGCCAGTGTAATCCCGTGTTCATACAAAAGAACATCCTGTTTGCCACTAGCGAAATGCAGGTGATTTAAAGTGGCTGACGAAACAGGGCTCTTCACAAGAGACAGAATCCTCTACCTGTTCAACAAACTCGACAAAAAGATGCGCGACAAAGACATGGAAGCAGACGTCTTTGTGGTAGGCGGGGCGGCTATCGCACTCACTGTCAACGACAGTAGAGTAACGAGTGATATTGATAGCAAATATGAGAATCCTAACCTCGACCCGCTCATCTACGAGATAGCTGCCGAAGAAGGGCTCTCGACCAATTGGATGAACCATAGCGTGACATCAGTCTTGAGCTACTTTAAAAAAGACACGGGCACAAAGACCATCTTCGCCGAGCGCAACCTTCGCATCCACGTCGCTTCGCCCGAATACGTACTTGCCATGAAG
>JAITNB010000124.1 GCA_031290695.1 Coriobacteriales bacterium
GGCCGGGTTCCTGCTCGCCTCGCTGCTGCCCTTCCTGATGATGATCCTCCTCTTTACCGGCAGCATGAGCATAGCGCCGGAGTCCATCGCCGGGGAGAAGGAGCGCGGCACCATAGCCACGCTGCTGGTCACCCCTCTTAAACGCTGGGAGCTCGCACTGGGCAAGATGGTGAGCATCAGCTGTATTGCGCTGCTCTCGGGTACTTCGAGCTTCCTTGGTTTCATGCTCAGCCTGCCACGGATGGTGGGCGGTGCGGCTGAGGGCATGGGCGCGCTGTATGGCGTAACCGACTACCTGCTGCTCTTTGCGGTGATCGTCTCGACCGTCATGCTGTTTGTGGGCCTCATCTCGCTCATCTCGGCCTATGCCAGGACCATCAAGGAGGCCACCACGTCTGTCTCGCCTCTCATGGTCCTCGCGATGCTCGTGGGCGTGATGGCCATGTTCTCGAGCGAGGCACAGGCCAGCCCCTTGTTCTACCTCATCCCCGCCTACAACAGTGTGCAGAGCATGGTGGGCATCTTCTCATTCACCGGCAACCCGCTCCTTGTGCTTGAGACCGTTGTGGTGAACCTTGCCATCGCAGCCGTATGTGTGGTCGTCCTCACCAAGATGTTCAATAATGAGAAGATCGTGTTTGCCCGCTAGACACCGGCCCGAGAGGACGGGAGGATGGGGGAAGGGGTTGCCAGCGAGTTACGCAGCAAGCCGTTCTTTGGCGCAGCGAGTATGTTTGAGCAGGCAACCCCTGCCCCCATCCTCCCGTCCTCTCACGCAGCTTGCTAACTGGCTATGCGAGCAGCTTGATGAGGGTGCCCAGCTCGTGCTCGAAGTCTACGCCGAACTTGGGGTCGGTGGCGGCGGCGTGGGTGCGCTTGATGGCAGCTACGGTAAACTCGACGGCGATGCGGATGGCATCGGCGAGCGACTTGCCATTGAGGATGCCGGCTAAAAGCGCGCTTGAGTAGATGTCGCCGGTGCCGTGGTAGTAGCCCTCGATCTTATCTGTAAAATAATAGTCGAAGCGGTTGGTAACGCTGTCGTAGGCGGCGGCACCCAATTTGCCGGGCTCGAAGCTCACACCGGTGAGGACCACCTGGGTGGGGCCCAGGGCGGCGAGCTTGCGCAGGGTCCGCTCGATGTAGGGCTGGTCGTAGTCGTTGCCGGGGTAGGGCTCGTCGAGGATAAAGCTCGCCTCGGTGAGGTTGGGGGCGATGATGTTGGCCTGTGCGCAGAGGCCGCCCATGCCGCGGGCGAACTGCTCGTCAAAGGCGGGGTAGAGGGTGCCTTCGTCGGCCATCGCGGGGTCAACGAGGATGATGGTCCCCTCCTGGCGAAAGTCTGCAAAGAGCTTCTTCATGAGCTCGATCTGCTCCTCGCTGCCCAGGTAGCCGGTGTAGAGGGCATCGGCGTGGATGCCAAGTGCCTTCCAATGCGCGGTGATGGGCTCGACGTCCTCGGTGAGGTCGCGAAAGGTGTAGCCGGTAAAGCCGCCGGTATGGGTTGAGAGAATGGCCGTGGGCAGTATCGAGGCCTCGATGCCGGCTGCACTGAGGATGGGCAGTGCCACGGTGAGCGAGCATTTGCCGATGCACGAGATGTCCTGGATGGTGATGACCCGTTTTTGCATGATGGTTGCGCTCCTTTGGTGGTTGGTGGCGATAGGCGGCTGTGTAATACTATCATACTTATAAGTTCAATACTATTTCAATTTCCCCCGCAGTGAGGTGACGCCAGTGGCCCTGGGGGAGGGGGGTACCGGTGGTGGGATCCGCAAGGGTGAGGGGGCCAAAGGCCGCGCGCGTGAGCTCAAGGACGGGGTGGCCTACGTGGGCGAACATGCGCTTGACCTGACGCTTGCGGCCTTCGGTGATGGTACAGGAGACGGTGGTCTGCTGCGCCTCGAAACTCCCCTCTTGTACCCGCAGCCGCTCACGGGCAGTGAGCGTTTTGCGCTCGGTCGCGCCAATCTCGATGAGCGCAGGCTGCGTCGGCCCGTCATTGAGCAGGACCCCGTTGCGGAGGGGCTCGGCATCGTGCTCGGTGAATACGCCGTCAACCAACGCGACATAACGTTTGGCGACCTTGTGTTTGGGATGCAGCAGGATGTGGGCGAGCTCGCCGTCGGTCATAAAAAGCAGAAGGCCGGTGGTGTCGTAGTCGAGGCGTCCCACGGGGAAGAGCCCCGGATACTCCTGATGAGGTATGAGCTCCCTGACGGTGGGGCGGCCCTGGGGGTCGTCCATCGTGGTAAGGTAGCCGGCCGGCTTGTTGAGCATGAGGTAGGTGTTGCCGTCGCTCAACGCGAGGGGCCTGCCGTCAATGCAGACCTCGTCGCGCAGCGGGTCGACCTTGCTGCCCAACTCGGATACGACCACCCCGTTAACGGTGACGCGCCCTGCCGTCATGAGGTCCTCTGAGCCGCGACGCGAGGCAGCACCCGCGCGGGCGAGGAACTTCTGTAGGCGCAGAGGGTACCCAGCCGGGCTGGGGCTTGTGGGGGAGCTAGCCAATGGACTCGATCTTATCCGTTAACGAATGGGCTGCGATCTTGAATACGTCTTCCTCGGGAGGGGCTGCCGTCCTTTTGCTGTCGTCGTCGTCGGCCTCATCCTCATAGTGCTCGATGATGGTTCTCGCATTGTCAAGCGCGTCGTCGGCGTACTCCTCTGAGGCGTGGTGCGCCGAGAGGCGTTCGCGGATGAAGGCCTTGCTCTGGTCGTCGGGGGCGAAGTCCTCAAGGGGCGGGAGCTCCTTGAGGCTCCTGAGGCCAAACTTCTCCAGGAAGGTCCTGGTGGTGCCATAGAGGATGGCGTTGCCGGGACCAGAGTCGCGGCCGGCCTCGCGCACCAGGCCCTTCTCGATGAGGGACGAGATGACGCCCTCGGAGTTGACGCCGCGGATGCCGTTGACCGTCGCGCGCGTGGTGGGCTGATGGTAGGCAACAACCGCAAGCGCCTCAAGGGCGGCCTGGCTCAAGGAGCGGGTGTCCCATGAGATGACATACTGCTCGATGTACTCGTGGTAGGCGGGGTGGCTGTAGAAGCGCCAGCCGCCGGCGACCTCACGCAGCTGGATACCGCGCTCCTCCTTTTGGTAGCGCGCCGCCAGCGCAGTGAGGAGTGCGTCGACGCGCGTGCTTGGCACATCGAGGATACGGGCAAGGGTCACCGCGCTCACAGGCTCATCCGAGACAAAAAGCAGCGCCTCGATAGCGCCGGTGAGCGGTTTGTCTGCCAGTTCTATGTGTTCACTCATTGTCTTCTCCGTCTCCGTCTGCCCATCACCGTTGCGGCTACGCGTGTGGTGCCAGCGCGTTATGCGCCTGGTTGCTCGGCCCCTTGTGCCGAGGACGAGGGTTGCAGGGATTGCATCAGTTCGTCTACTGCGGCCTGTTCCTCGACAGCGGCCGCGGGGGCCCATTGGCCAGGCTCGCGATAGTGTATCTCAATCTCGCCGTACTGCTCCGCTTGTTCTATGTCAACGATGCCGCGATGGTAGAGCTCGAGCATCGCGAGGAAGTTCACCACGAGGAAGAGGGGGTCGCGCGAGCCGTCAAGCAGGTCTGAGAATGACTGGTGCTTGGCCTTTTGCAAGCGCAGCTGTATCTCGTCGACACGGGCCTCGAGCGGGATGGGCTTCGCGGCGATGTGCTCGGCCTCAAGGAGGAATACCTCGCGGCGTAGGGCGAGGTCGGTACAGATACGTGCGAGGCTGTGCAGCGTCACGCCCTCAAGGTAGTCGGGGAACAGGTTGAGGAACTCGTTTTCGAGGCCGGCCTGGCGGGGGTGCATGCGCCCCTCCGAGTCGTAACGCACCGCAAGGGCAGCCGCGATGTTCTTGAACTGCTTGTAGGCGATAAGGCGGTCGATGAGGATGTCGCGGGCCTGGGCGGGCGAGAGGTCGTCAAGCTCGTCGCCGTAACTTGCCTCCTCCTGTGGCAGCAGGGCCGCCGCCTTGAGGGCAAGCAGGGTCGCTGCCACGCTTATAAAGTCGCTGGCAACCTCCATGTCGAGCTCGCGCATCGACTCGATATAGCCCAAGTACTGGTCGGCGACCTCGGTGACGGAGATAACGCCAATGTCGATCTTCTGCCGCACCACAAGCTCATGCAGCAGCTGAAACGGGCCCTCGAAGGATTCTATCTTGACGCGGTAGGACACTGGCGCCCCTATCCAAAGTAGTCGATCTTCATGGCGGCGCGCACTTCGCGCAGCGTCTGGGCGGCCACCTCGTTGGCGCGAGCGGTGCCGTCACGCAAGATGTCGAGCACCGCGCCAGGGTCCCTGGCATAGTCAAGGCGGCGCTCACGGATGGGTGCCAGCTGCTCCTCAAGCACCTCGAACAGGTACTCCTTGACCTTCACGTCGCCCAGACCGCCCTGCTGGTAGTGCTCCTTGAGACGTGCGACCTCTGCCTTGTTATGCGCAAACACGTCCAGGTAGGTGAAGACCGTGTTGCCCTCTACCTTGCCAGGGTCGCTCACCTTGAGGTGGCCGGGGTCGGTGTACATCTGGCGTATCTTGGCGCGCAGGGTATCGCTGGTGTCGGCCAGATAGATGCCGTTGTCCAGCGACTTGCTCATCTTGGTGTCGTCGCCGGTGATGCCGGGGAGCCGGCGTGAGCGTTCGTCTGAGGGGATAAGTGCCTCGGGCTCAACCAGCACTTCTCCATATATCGCATTAAAGCTGCGCACGATCTCGCGGGTCTGCTCGATCATGGGAAGCTGGTCCTCCCCTACCGGCACGACGTGCGCCTTGCAGAAGGTGATGTCGGCAGCCTGGCTCACGGGGTAGACAACAAAGCCGGCGGGGACGCTTGCGCCAAAGCCCTTTTGCGCGATCTCGTTCTTGACCGTGGGGTTGCGTTCGAGACGGGCGAGCGTGACGAGGTTGAGGTAGTAGACGGTGAGCTCGGGCAGTACGGGCATGAGCGACTGGATGGCAATGGTGGTGCGGGCAGGGTCGAGGCCCACGGCAAGGTAGTCAAGCACCACCTCAAGCACGTTGTCACGAACCTTCTGAGGGTCTTTGAAGTTGTCGGTAAGGGCCTGGACGTCGGCGATGAGCACGAAGCAGTCGTAGTCGCCCGAGTCCTGCAGCGCAATACGGTTCTTGATCGAGCCCACATAGTGGCCCAGATGCAACTGCCCCGAGGGACGGTCACCAGTTAAAAGGACTTTCTTCGTCATTGGGATACTCCTTAGATTCAGGGAAGTATTCTATCACAGCAGTAAATCAAAGCTGCGTGAAACCCTGTGGTGCTGTAACAAAGGCAAAATCAATAGAACAAGTTGGCGACGGAGAAGAGCAGTTCGGTGAGGTTGCCGGCAGTGAATTGGATGTAGATGCCTATGGGGCTAAAGTTGAGGACCATGGGGACGACGATGAGGATGACCATGAGGAGGGGGAGGGCGTAGCGCTGGATGCTGTAATACTGGTGCAGGGCCTTGTCTGAGAGGAAGGGTGCGATGATGCTGGAGCCGTCGAGGGGCGGCAGGGGGATGAGGTTGAAGAACATGAGGCAGAAGTTTACAAGGGTGAACATATAGCAGGTGTTGACGACCCATTCGAGGACGGCGGGGGCCAGGGGATAGGCGACGAGTGCCACGACGCCCACAAAAGCGCCGATGATTCCCAGAATCAGATTGGCGGCGGGGCCCGCGAGGCCGGTGAGGACCTCGCCCTTGCGGATGTTTTTAAAGTAGCGGGGGTTGTAGGGTACCGGCTTCGCGTAGCCAAAGACCGGGCCGCCCGCAAGCGCAAGCAAGATGGGCAGGAGCACGGTGCCAAAGGGATCAACGTGCGCAACAGGGTTGAGCGTGAGGCGTCCCAGCGACTTGGCGGTGGGGTCGCCCAGCTTGTACGCGACAAGACCGTGCGCGACCTCGTGGAATACGATTGCGGGTATAAAGCAGATGAAGCTTATTATCTGCATCGGGGAGATGCCAAAGCTGTTCAGGTCCAAAAGGTGTTCCTCGTCTCAGTTGCCATTGAGTGCATAACGATACAGGGTTTGCGGTGGCACGTCAAAAGCGTGTTGCCGCACGTCATGAGCCGCTGGCGAGTTCCTGCTCGATGCGTTGGGTGATGGTGAACCATTCCTCCTCAAGCCGGGGGATGCGTTTGCGCAGGTTGTGGTACTCGGTGAGGGTGGCATCGAAGGCCTCTTTGTCGCTGTAGAGATCCTCGCTGGCCATGCGCTCGACCAGGTGGTCGTGGCGGGCGGTAGCCCCGTCAAGCTCCTGCTCGAGCTTGGCCAGGCGCTTGCGGTCGTCCTTGAGTACGCGGTAGGCACGGTTGCGGGCCTCGGCCTCGGTGCGGCGCTGCCCCTTGGTCTTTTGGGAGGGTGCCGCTGCGGGCCGTGAGGGAGTGGGGGGAGCTGCGGGGGGAGCAGCCTTGGTTTTGTCCGCCGCTTGTTCTTGTGCGCCTTCTGCCTTGGCCAGGTAGTAGTCGTAGTCGCCGGCGAAGTTTGTTGCCTTGCCGTCTTTGACCTCTATGATGCGGTTGGCCACCTTGCGGATGAGGTGGCGGTCGTGGGTGATGAGGACGAGGGTGCCCTCGAAGGCCTTGAGGGCGTCTTCAAGAATGTCGGCGCTCAGGATGTCGAGGTGGTTGGTGGGCTCGTCGAGGCAGAGGAGCGGCGTGGGCTGTACGAGCATCTTCGCGAGCGCAAGGCGGCTCTTTTCGCCGCCGCTGAGGACGCTGACCTTCTTGTCAACGTCGTCGCCGGTAAAGAGGAAGGCGCCCAGCAGGCCGCGCACCTCGCCGATGGTCCAGCCAGGGGCCGTGCGGTCGAGCTCCTGGAAGACGGTGTTACGCACGTTGAGCTCCTCAAGCTGATGCTGCGCGTAGTAGCTCACGTCTACATGCACGCCCAGACTGCACGTGCCGCCGCTGGGCTCGAGTACCCCGGCGATCATCTTGAGCAGCGTGGACTTGCCGGCACCGTTGGGACCCACAAGCGCCACCTTGTCACCGCGGTACAGTGTGAGGTCGACCGCGCCGGTCGCGCCGCCATAGACCACAGTGTCGCCGTAGGACTTCGTGATGCCCTTGAGCTCACACACCATGTCGCCGGTGCGCGGGGGCTGGCGAAAGCGAAACTTCACGCGGTGCGTTTGCTCAGGCAGCACGATACGCTCGATCTTCTCCAGCTTCTTCACGCGGTCCTGCACCTGCTTGGCCTTGGTGGCCTTGTAGCGGAACTTCGTGATGAAGGCCTCCATGTGCGCAACCTCCTCCTGCTGCGCGTCATAGGCCTCCTTGAGGCGCGCACGGCGCTCCGCGCGTTGGCGTTCGAAGTCGGTGTAGCCGCCGCGGTACTGTGTGAGCACGCCCCCATCGATGTCGATGACGTGGTCGACCATGCCGTCCATGAACGCGCGGTCGTGGCTCACCACCACCACGGCGCCCTCGTAGCCGCGCAGGAAGCCCTCAAGCCAGCGCACGCTCTCAAGGTCAAGGTGGTTGGTGGGCTCGTCGAGGAGGAGGAGGTCGGGACGTTGCAGCAGAAGCTTCGCGAGCGCGATGCGCATCTGCCAGCCGCCGCTGAACTCCAACGCAGGGCGCGCAAGGTCGCCCTCCTTGAAGCCCAGGCCAAAGAGGACGCTGCGTGCCAGCGGCTCGAGCTCGTAGCCGCCGCCGTGCGCAAACTGGTCACTCACACGGCCGTACTCGGCGAGGAGCCTCTCGTGTGTCGCGGGGTCCTCCTCCTCGTCGCTGGCGGTGATTTGGTGCTCAAGGTGCGTGATGCGTTCCTGGAGGTCGAGCAGGTGGGCGGCAGAGGCGAGCACGGCATCAAGCACGCTCTTGTTTGCGACCTGTTCTATGGACTCCTGCTCGAGGTAGCCAACCTGGGCGCCTTTGGCAAAGGTGGCAAGGCCGGTGTCTGCCCCCTCTCGGCCGGCGATGATGTTGAGTAGCGTGGTCTTGCCAGCACCGTTGGGGCCCACCAGCGCATAGCGGTCGCGCTCGTTGATGTGAAAGCTCGCGTCCTTGAACAACACGCGCGAGCCAAACGATTTGCTTATCTTGTCGACGTTGAGGATCATAATCCCTCAGAGGTTTCTCCTGGATACCGGGCCGCTAACGCGCCTGGTGCCGCCACCCGGTTGCCCATGCGGTGCCTGCGCCCTGGTGATTCCAAGCCCTATCCCAGGACGAGGGGGATAAGCTGCGTGAGCATGAACGATGCGACGAGCATGGTGGCCCCCAGGGTGATGATGAGAAGGCCGTTGCGCGCCTTGGACGCACTGCCGGCGGCGGCAGCGGCAGCGCTGGCAGCGTCGCCTGTGCCGGTGCCGGCCTCAGCGGCCTCAGTGGCCTCAGTGGCCTTGCCGGCCTTACTGGCGTTGTTGGAGCGGATCCACAGCAGGTAGCCCGCGACACCCACCACGACCGAGAGCATCGAAGAGGCCATCGGGGCAAACGGGATACCTACGTGCTCAAGGGAGCGTCCGATGAACTCCAGCAGCACACCCAGGGAGAACACAAAGGACCA
>JAITNB010000127.1 GCA_031290695.1 Coriobacteriales bacterium
GGCACGCTCAATATCCTTGGCAACCAGAATGACCATTTTAATGTCGAGACCGACATCTACGTGAAGAACGGCGGCACGCTCACCATCCAGGCGGGTGCGATGATAAAGGGCAACATCTACTGCTATGGCGGCGGGACGGTCAAGGTGCTGGGCAACTTTACCCTGCAAGGGCATACCATCACAACAGGCGAGGGTACGTTCCCGGGCGGCATCTTTATATATGGCGAGAAGTCCGTCGCCCTTGATGCTCCCGACATGCTGCTGGGTGCTGGGAACTTTGAGGCAACGGCCAACATCACTATCTCTGGGTCGGATGGTGTCGACGACTTCAAGGTCACGGGTTCGGGCACCACCCGGGGCCCTGCGGTGCATTTCTTCTCGGCCACGCTGTTTAAGGATGCCAAGTATGCGCTCTATGCCTGTAGCGACCACGACCCGGTAACCAACCAATGTCGGCATTCAGGCAACTCGATCTCTACCGCAACCGCAGGAGGCTCTTGGACGTTTGGCGACTACTCCTGAGAGTGGCGGGCAGGGGTTTTGTGTTGTTTTTGTGCGGGTTTGTGCGCAAAATGTGGAATAGTTTATTTGAGTGAGACTTGACATCAGAATCTGCTAGACTATTATTGTATATGCAAATAGCATATTGTCCCCACCACACGTCAACTAATCATAACAGGGGAGGGGGGTGTACGTGCCTTTATTCAAATATAACGCAGTTGCCATGGATGGTTCAAAGCATCACGGGACGATGGAAGCCGTGAGCGTTCCGCAGTTATCCGCCTTCTTAACCGAGAGCGGGCTGTTCCTCGTTGACCAGAAGGTTGCGCAGGGTACCACGCAGCAAAAGAAGCTCAAGACCATCGAACTCGCGGATTTTTGCCGACAATTAGCCGCTATGCTCTCCTCGGGCATCACCCTCATTCGCGCCATGACGATTATCGAACAGCGGGATGCCAAGCCGCATGTGAAGAAGGTCTATGAGACGGTTATTGCGGATTTGCGGCGCGGGTCGTCGCTCTCTGAGGCGATGGAGCTCCAGGGCCGCGCCTTTCCGCCGTTGCTCATCAATATGATGCGCGCCGGTGAGAACTCGGGCGGCATGGACGCGACTGCCCTCAAGATGGCCGTCACCTTTGACAAGCAGCATAAACTCGACGGCAAGATGAAGAGCGCCTCGGTGTATCCCATCATCCTCGTGTTCATGATACTCGCGGTTATCATCATCCTGTTCACCTTTGTGCTCCCGCAGTTTGCGGGGCTGTTTGGCAACATGGAGCTGCCGCTGCCCACGCAGATAATGATGAACTTCTCCAGCTTCCTCATCAACTACTGGATGTTCCTCCTCGTGGGCATCATCGTGGGCATCTCAGGCCTCATTGCGCTGTTCAGGCGGCCGGGCCCCAAATTGCAGCTTGACCGGTTCAAGCTCAAGATACCCAAGATAGGCAAGCTGCTGAGCACTGTCTACACGGCGCGCTTTGCCCGTACACTCTCGTCGCTGTATGTGAGCGGCATCCCGATGATACAGGCGCTCACCATCGCGCGCGCCACCGTTGACAACTCCTATATCGAGAAGCAGTTTGACATGGTCATCAACAACCTGGGCAATGGGCGCACGCTCTCACAGGCGCTTGCGGACGTTGACGGGTTTGAGAAGAAGCTCAACTCAACCATCCTCATTGGCGAGGAGAGCGGCCGGCTGGAGCAGATGCTTGAGTCGGTTGCCGACCAGTTTGACTACGACTCTGAGATGGCGACGCAGCAGATGGTAAGCATGATGGAGCCCATCATGATAATCGTGCTTGCCGTGGTGGTGGCGTTTGTTATCATATCGGTGCTGCTGCCGATATTCCAGATGTACCAAGGGATTGAGGGGAGCTGATGGAGAACTCCGTGTATTGCTCGCCCACGCACTTGAAGCTTTTGGTGGGGACGGTGGGCAAGCAGAGCATAAAGGTCGAGGACCTGTTTGAGGTGCGGCTGCCCGAGGGCGGCATGATAAACGGCATCATCACCAACGATGCCGTGATGACCGACTTCTTTGACATGGTGGCAAAGCAGTACGGCGCCACCAACAGCGGCTTTATGAGCAGCAGGTTTCTCAAGAACCCCACGCAGCTCGTGATCCATACCAACAGCATCCAAACAAAGGTGATGGAGGTGCCGCCTGTTGCCGAGGCGCAGGTGCGCGAGTTTATCAAGCGGGATTTTGTGCAGTACAGCGACGAGGCGCCCGACGACCTCTACGACTACACCGTGCTCAACCCCAAGCTGCCAACGGGCGGCGCGGAGATACTGGCGGCAAGCGTGGGCCGCGGCCTTTTGGAGAGCTACCGTACCTGCCTGTTGAGTGCGAACTACAACCTCAAGGGCATCAACATTGGCACTAACTGCCTCGTGAAGCTCGTAAGCCACCTGCCCCAGCTTGCGTACCAGAGCTTTGTGCTCACGCAGGTTGACCGTGAGGTGCAAAACATCACACTGTTCCTCAACGGCACCTTTCGCCTCACTAACCGCTACCGCCTTGTTAATGAGCCCAACACGCCCGAGTGGCTTGCCGAGATAGCGAACAACCTCATGTCCATGTTGCAGTTTAACCAGGCGCAGCGTGCTCACGCGGAGGTGAAGCAGGTCTACTTTGCGGGCCTTGCCGATGAGCTGTTGGCGCAATTGGCCGCGAACTTCTCCTATCTTAAGATCGAGATAGCAAAACTGGACCTCAGCGGGAGCATTGAGTTCTCGACGAAGGTCTCCGACGCAGGCTTGCTCGACCCAGGTTCGTTCCTGTTCAACCTGGGCAGCCTGGTAAAACGATGAGGAGGTGAGGCGCGGGATGGCGAAGCCGATAAAACAAAAGGACATGAACTTTTTGGCGATACTCGACAAGCGCGCCAATAAGAAGCCGCTGGGTCTGGGTGCTGTGCTGGTACCGGTGGCCTTTATAGCGTTGCTTGTGTTGGGCGGGTTTTACTACTGGCAGGCCGAGACGGCTGCACGCGACCTGCAGGCCACGGCCAAAGACATACAGTCCTACCTCGACAACCCCCACACACAGGACCAGGTCGACCTTGCGCGCAGGGCCCGCTCGGAGGCAGGGGAGGTACGCGCGTTGGCCGACACCGTCGCCGTGCCGGTGGAGAACCTTGCCACGTATCCCGACATCACCTCGGCTGCCCTAGGGACCATCTTCTATATTGCCAGCTGGAATGTGGAGCTGAGCGACTTTAGCTATGACCGCGAGACGGGGCAGCTCTCGTTTCTCGCCACCTGCGACTATGCTACCGGCGTACCCATCTTTGTGGGGCGTCTGCGCAGCTGCGGCGTGTTTGACGATGTGACCTATGACGGATACGACGGCACGGTGACCAAGACCCGCGAGATCATCGTGACCGGCAAGGACGGCGCTACTAGCTATGAGACGGAGTCGTACGAGACGTTTGCGTTCTACGTGCTCTGCAACGTTGCCCACGTGCCGCCGGCCGAGCCTGAGCCGGGCAGCGAGGCGGCTACCGGCGAGACGGCGGGCGAGGTGACGGCGGCAAGCGAGGCCGTGCGTACCCAAGCGGCCTCAAGCAACGCAGGGGAGGCCAGCCGATGATTGCGATACCTACTATAACGGCCTCGCCCGCTGACGCCAAGCATATGCACACGCCGTATACGGGCGGCGCTGCTGCTGCTGCGCAGAACAAGGGCCCTGGCGGCGGCGGGCGCGGCGTGGGCGGCGGCCTGCCCCGGCAGCAGTCGCCGGTTGTCGCAAAGCTCACCTCGCTGAGTATGCGCGAGAAGGCGCTCATCATTGGGCTGCTTGCTATCGCGCTCATAAGCGCTTTTATCGTCCTCATCTATATTCCCAGTATGGAGCGGGCCACCCAGCTGCAAGAGGAGGTGCAAGCGCTCCAGGATCAGAAGGTCACAACGCAGCTCGCCATTGCAGACCTCAACCCCGCCCTTGCGGCAGTTGCGGCCGAGACGCAGCGCATGGAGAGCTCGCTTGACAAGTACGGCGCGCCGATGAAGCCCGAGAAGATAGACGAGACGATAACCTCGCTGCTTGAGGAATGCGGGTTCACGCCCCGCACGCTCACGATGCGGTTTGAGGGGGCCGCGGAGATCCCGGTCTTCTCTGCACCGCCCTTGACGATGGACACGAGTGCGCTGTGGCCCGCCACCGCCGACGAAGAGAGCGCGGAGGGCGAAGAGGGCGATAACGCCGAGGGCGAGGACGCTGCCGCAGAGCCGGAGCCGGAGCCCGCACCTGCGGCCGCGTTGGCGGCAGACGGCGAGGCCCTGGACGGCGTGTATGCCGTCTATGTGGTGACGGCGACCACGGAGGGGGACCTGTGCAGCCTCTATGAGCTGCTTGACACGGTGGTCCCGCACGGCTGGATGAAGCTCGTTGGCTTTACGTACGAGCCCGGCCTGGTGGGAACCTCCTGGGCGTACTGGCATGACGACATACCTGCGGATACCTTTACCTTTACGTTTAAGATATACATCCTCACGCGCGACTTTAAGTCGGAAGTGCAGGGCCTTTAGGATGGCAGGGATGCCGAGGGTGCCAAGGGTGCCGAGGGTGCCGAGGATGTGTGCAGGGAGAATGGTGGGAACATGGTAGAGCCACGGCAGGTGCGCATAGGCGACCTTCTCAAAGAATACGGCTATCTCAACGACGAGCAGCTGCAAAAGGCGCTCGTCCACCAGCGGGAGCAGGACATACGGCTGGGACAGGCGGTCATCGACCTGGGGTTTGTGACCGAGAAGGAGGTCCTGCGCGCGCTGTCGCACAAGACGGGGATACCGCTCATCTCGTTTGAGAACGTGCCTATCGACATGAATATCGTGGGCAAGGTGCCGCGCGAGCTTGCCTACAGCGCTACGGCCATTGCGGTGGGGGAGGAGAACGGGGTTGTCAACCTCGTTGTTAACGACCCGCTCAACTTCTTTGCCATCAACGAGATCGAGCAGGTGGTGGGCGGGCCCATCAAGCTTTTTATTGGCGAGAAGGCCTCTATCGAGGGCGCGATACGGCAGTATTACGCCGAGGTCGAGGCCAAGGCCGCCATTGGCAAGGTGAACCAGCAACAGTCGCTGCTGTTCCCCGAGATCGAGGACATGAACACCGTCGACATAGGCGACGACACCACGCCGGTGGTGGGGCTGCTCAACAGCTTGCTCATACGCGGCTACAACATAGGCGCCTCCGACCTGCACCTTGAGCCCTTTGACAAGGTATGCAAGGTGCGTATGCGCGTCGACGGCGCACTCATCGACTACGCGGAGATACAAAAGAACGTCCACCCCGCGCTTATCGTACGCCTTAAGATAATGAGCAACCTCGACATCGCCGAGAAGCGGTTGCCGCAGGACGGGCATTTTCGCATTGGCATCGAGGGCATCGACCTCAACATACGCCTCTCGGTCATTCCCACAGTCTATGGCGAGAAGGCGGTCTTGCGCTTTCTCTCGACCAACACCGCCATCGACCACGCCGGGCATTTTGGCATGATCGACGCCGACTTTGAGAAGTTCATGCAGATACTCGCGCACCCCAACGGCATCATCTATATCACGGGGCCCACGGGCTCGGGCAAGACCACAACGATGTACATGGCGCTTGAGCGGTTTAAGGAGCGCACCGTGAACATCTCGTCCATCGAGGACCCGGTGGAGAAGAACATCGATGGCATCAACCAGGTGCAGGTGAACACGATGGCCGGCCTCACGTTTGGCGTGGGGCTGCGCTCGCTGCTGCGCCAGGACCCCGACATCATCATGGTGGGCGAGACGCGCGATGCCGAGACGGCCTCTATCTCGGTGAGCGCCGCCATCACGGGCCACCTTGTTATCTCGACCTTGCACACCAACGACGCGCTCACCTCCGTTGTGCGCCTTGAAGACATGGGCGTGCCGCCCTACCTCGTGGGCAACTCGGTGGTGGGGCTTGTTGCGCAGCGCCTGGTGCGCAAGGTGTGCGAGCATTGCAAGGAGCGGTACGCGCCCACCGACCTCGACCTCATCACGCTGCGCGCCTCGCGGGAGCAAGTGCCGCAGGTGGTACGCGGCAAGGGCTGCCACATCTGCAACCAGACAGGCTACAAGGGCCGCATCGCCATCCACGAGATCGTGCTGGTAGACAAGAAGATGCAACGCCTCATAGCCGAGGGCGCCCTGCAAAGCGCCATCTACGAGTACGCCCGCAAGGAGGCCGGCATGAAGACCCTGCGCGAACGCGCCCAAACGCTGGTGCTCGACGGCGTGACCAGCATGGAGGAGTACCTGAAAATAGGCGAGACGGTGGATTAGGCGGATTAAAATGGATAACGGGCACACGGGGTTTACAGGGTTTAGCGCGGCAGACTTCGCGCCGATGCGGCCGATGACCGAGGAGGTCACGCTTGCTCCCGAGGGGGTGCCGGCGATGGGCACCGAGGAGCTCACCGTTGAGAACCTCGTGAGCTATGCGCGCGGCAACGACTGCTCCGACCTCCACATCACGGCACACCAGCCGCCCACCTTCCGCAAGCTGGGCGAGCTGTTCATCGGCCCCTTTCGCGGCACGCGCGACGCCTACCGCGACGTCATCCTGTCAATGCTCAACGAGTTCCAAAAAGAGGAGCTCTCCCTTGGTCACGACCTCGACTTTAGCTTTGCGGACAAGGACGGGCAGCGTTACCGTGTGAACGTCTTCCGTGCGCAAAACCAGCTTGCGACGGCCATCCGCGTACTGCGCGACGACATACCCAGCCTTGAGGACCTGCGCCTACCCGAGGTCATACGCACGCTGGCCGAGCAGCCGCGCGGCATCGTACTGGTCACGGGCCCCACCGGCTCCGGCAAGTCGACCACGCTGGCCGCGATGATCGACTACATCAACGTGCATCGCAAGGCGCACATCATCACCATCGAAGACCCCATCGAGTACGTGCATCAGTCCAAGAGCTGCCTGGTACACCAACGCGAGCTGCACCGTGACGTGCCGTCCTTCTCCGACGCGTTACGCTCGGCCATGCGCGAGGACCCCGATGTCATACTCGTGGGCGAGATGCGCGACTACGAGACGATCTCGGCGGCCGTGACGGCGGCGGAGACGGGGCACCTGGTCTTCTCAACCTTGCATACGACGGGGGCGTCGCAGACCATCGACCGTATTGTTGACGTGTACCCGTCGCACAGCCAGGGCATGATTCGCTCGCAGCTCAGCGGCGTGCTGCGGGGCATCATCACGCAGACCCTCGTGCCGCTGGCCGACCGCAGCGGCCGCACGGTGGCGACCGAGATCCTCGTTGGCACCGACGCCGTGCTCAACCAGATTCGCGAGGGCAAGTTCCACCAACTGGGCTCCACGATGCAGTCAAGCGCCAACCTGGGCATGCACACCCTCGCAAACGACCTCGCCACACTGGTACGGCAGGGCCGCATCACCAAGCAAGTAGCCGTGGAGAAGGTCAACAACCAACAAGAGCTGGACCAGTACCTCAGCAACGTGTGAGGGCGCCTCCGCGTTTATCCGCACAGTCCTTAAATTGTTACTGGCCACAGGAGACACAACCCCTGTGGCCAGTAACCTTAAATTGTTAATCTTCCTAACTATTATTGGATTTTGCTATTTTGAGGTGTTATGGTATGATAGGTGCGAACAATTTTGATTAACGAGTAGTTTAACACCTGAATAGAAGCGGATTCGATGTAGCAGGTGTGCGATTAAGCACCAATCAAACGTAGGCTCTCACCATCCTGGTGTTTGCGAAGCGTATGCGTCGCCGCTTTTGGTTAGGAGAGGCGTTTTATATGTTTAAAAAGATCTCCGCACCTCTCAATGAGGAGGAGCGCGTGGCAGGCTTCCCCCTTGACAGGCGGCTTTTCACGGCGGGCCTGGCCACGCTGGCGGTCGCTGGTGTTCTCAGCCCCCTCAGCCCCTTTGGCAGCGCGCGGGCGTTTGCCGACCCCACCTCTGCCGAGAAGCAGGCCGAGGCCGATGCGGTCAAGGCCAGGCTCGACAGCTGGCTCGTGGAGCTTGAGATCGCGTCGCGCAACTACTACCTGGCACTTGAGGCCCACGATGCCGCGATTGTCTCGATGGAGGAGGCACAGGGGCGTATTGACGTGGCCGAGGTGCGCATAGCCGAGCTACAGTCCCGCCTGGGCAACCGGGCGACCACCATGTACAAGAACGGCCCGCTTTCCTTTCTCGACGTGCTCTTTGGAGCACATACCTTCGCGGAGTTCACCTCGAGCTGGGACCTCATCAACGGCATCAACCAGGAGAATGCCGCGATGATCTCGCAGACCAAGACGGCGCGTGCAGAGGCCCAGGCGGCTCACGACGAGTATGCCGCGCAGGAGAAGATCGCAGCCGACAAGCTGGCCGAGGCCGAGCGCATTGCGGCCGAGGCCCAAGTGACCGTCGCGGCCTACGAGGCCGAGCTTGCCGGCCTCGAGGAGGAGATAGCCGAGCTTATCCGCAAGGAAGAAGAGGCCGAGGCCGCACGCAAGGCCGCCGAGGCGGCGGCCGCAGCAGCCGCAGCCGCAGCAGCGGCCGCGGCAGCCAACAACAACAGCGGCGGCAGTAGCAGCGGCGGTGGCAGCAGTAGCGGTGGCGGCGGCAGTACCTGGGGCGATGGTCAAGGCAGCTACGACGTAGGCACGTACAACAGCGTGGTCGAGGCGGCCTATTCGCGCCTTGGATGCCCCTATGTGTGGGCGGCGACCGGCCCCAACACCTTTGACTGCTCGGGCCTTACGCAATGGTGCTACCGCCAGGTGGGCATCTCGATCCCCCGCGTCGATACGTCGCAGCGTGCGGCAGCCACCTCGGTGCTGCCGGTGAGTGAGGCTCAGCCGGGCGACATTTTGTGGATGCCAGGGCATGTGGGCATCTACATCGGCAGCGGCCAGTATATCCACGCCCCTCAGCCCGGCGATGTGGTGCGCATCGCCAGCAGCATGGGCATGTGGACGAATGCCTGCCGGTATTAGCCCGGGCTTATCCGCAGGTTCATCGCAGGCTCACTGCAGGCTCACCACAAGCCGTTGCGTAGGCGGCGCTCACAAAAACACAAGATAGATTGTCCCCCACACGGGTTTTAAACCTGCTATACTGGTTCACACGAGATTGCGCCCAACGACCAAATGGGGTTCTGTATGCCGTCTGAACAAAAGACAGCCTTATTGCGTGGTACCAAAGCCTTCTGCCTGCTTCTCTC
>JAITNB010000136.1 GCA_031290695.1 Coriobacteriales bacterium
CCTCCTTGACGGCCTTGACGGGCAGCTGCTTGACGGCACCCTTGCCGCCGCCTACGTCTTTGGCGAGAAGATAGCTAGTAGTGCTTGGCAATTATAGGATATAGTCTTATAATAGCTATAACACAATAAAGGACAGCAGGTGGCGCAAACAGGCAAAACAGGGTAAAACAAAACAGGACAGGGAGGCGAGATGGACGCTGCAACAAAGGAGATCTACGAGATCATCGAGCGTGGCATGGCGGGCAAGGGTCTGCCCGATGAGGACGTGAGGAAGCTCTACGGGGTCGACCCCACCAGCAGGGAGGCATCCAACATCCGCTGGGCCGGGCGCGCCCTCTCGATGCAGAGCGCCAATGGCAAGGCCGAGATACACGCGCAGATAGGCCTCAACGGCACGCCCTGTCCCAAGAACTGTCAGTTCTGCTCGTTCGCCATCTGCAACGGTGTACGCAAAGGTAAGCTTGAGATGCCTAAGCAGGACGTGGTTGAGTACGCGCAGGCCTACGAGGAAGCGGGTGCCAATCTCATTCTCATGCTCTGCACTGCGAGCTACAAGTTTGACCTGCTGCTTGAGATGGGGGAGGCCGTGCGCGCGGTCATTAGTAAGGACATGCCGCTGCTGGCCAATACCGGCGACATGACGCTTGAGGATGCCGTGCGGCTCAAGGCTGCAGGGTTTGACGGCGTCTACCATGCCGTGCGCATGGGCGAGGGCGTTGTGACGACGATTCCGGTCGAGACGCGCCTTGCAACCCTCGCAAACGTTCATGCGGTGGGCCTCTCGCTCTCCACCTGCGTGGAGCCCGTGGGTCCCGAGCACACCTCTGAGGAACTCACGGAGAAGACCAGGATCTGCATCGACTCCAATGCGCAGTCGGCCGGCCTGGGCCGACGCATCGGTGTCCCCGGCACCCTGCTCTACAGCAACGGCATGATCACCGAGTTCACCGGGTCGATGTTCGTCGCAGTCTACCGCCTGGCGACTGGCCTGGACCCCCGCCTCAACTGTTCGGGCCACTCGCTGCTCACCTCCGCAGCTGGTGCCAACCTCGCCTGGGCAGAGGTGGGAACCAACCCACGCGACACCCTTGAGCGCACCGAGAAAGGCGGCCGCGGCCAGAGCATCCAGGTCAACCGCGATGTCTTTCGTGATGCCGGCTGGGAGGTCCTTGAGGGGCCGTCACCCGGCTGGATCCTCGGCTAAGTACCGGCATACGGCACTATGGTAAAGCACCAGCAGCGGGTCACCACCATCCGGGAAGCGTTCACGATGCTCCTGCCGGCCGCGGGGCTGCTCATCGCCTTGGGCGTGCACCTGGGGCTTCCCAACGTCTATCCACAGGACTACGAGCCGCATACCTATGCGCCCGTGCTCGTGGGGCTGTTGGTCGTCTACCTGCTGCTCATGGCGGCCGCCTGTTTTTTGCCGGGGCTTCGTAAGCGGCTCGTGCACTTCTCCGGCATCTTCTTTGCCCTTGCCCTCACGCTCATGGTGCTCGACTACGCCACGCTCAAGACGGGCAACCTGCGCCTGCCCTACGTTCCCTCGCCCGACAAGATACTCGCGGTCTACCCCTCCAATGTGGCCCAGCTCATCGAGAACTTCCTCGCGAGTATGCAGCTGCTCTTTACCGGCGTGTTCTTTGGCACGGTGCTGGGCATTGCGAGCGGCATCCTCATGGGGTGGAGCCGCATCGCCAACTACTGGATCACGCCGGTGCTCAAGGTCATAGGCCCTGTGCCGGGCATCGCCTGGCTGCCCATCGCGATGGTGCTCATGCCGTCGTCGCGCGCCGCCGGGCTCTTTCTCATCGGGCTGGCGTTGTGGTTCCCGCTCACGCTTATGATCTCCACCGCGATTCGCGATACCGATATCCGCCTCATCGAGTCGGCGCGCGTGCTGGGTTCAAGCGAGCTTTATGTGCTCACGCACGTGGCCGTCCCTGCCGCCATCCCCGCGATGTTCACAGGTATGTTCATGGGCCTCGCCTCAAGCTTTGGCGCGCTCATCTACGCCGAGATGCTCGGTGTCAAGGCTGGCCTGGGCTGGTACATCTCGTGGGCCGCGTCCTGGGCCGAATACGCTAAGATATTCGCGACCTTAGGCATCTTCATCGTTATCTTCTTCGTGCTCATCGAGATACTCTTTCGCATCCGCGACCATGCCATGAAGTGGCAAAAAGGGGTGGTGCGATGGTAGCGACGAGACGTTCTCTTACGGATAAAAGCGCGGTTTTATCCGTCGCGCCGCCATCCCTGGCGCACAGCGCACCACCCATCGCCGCACCGCACCACCACCTCGTCGCGTGCGACATCGTGCGCGTCTACACCGACGCCGATGACAACGAGGTCCTGGCGCTTGACGGCTTTGACCTCGAGATCGAGGGGAGCGAGATCGTGGGGCTCATTGGCCCGAGCGGTTGCGGCAAGTCGACCTTTCTGCGCCTGGTGGCAGGGCTTGACCAGCAGCAGGAGGGTGTGCTCACCTATAACAGCACGCCCATCACCCGGCCCGACTACCGCCGCGGGCTTGTGTTTCAAAACGCCGCGCTCTTTGAGTGGCTCACCGTGTACGACAACATCGCCTATGGGCTGCGCGCCCGCAAAGTGTTCAGGCAGCAAAAGGAGAAGGTGCAGGCCTACATCGACCTCATGGGGCTCACGGGGTTCGAGAAGTCGTACCCACACCAGATATCGGGCGGCATGGCGAGCCGTACGGCCCTGGCGCGCTCGTTTATCCAGGAGCCGGGCGTCATCCTGCTCGACGAGCCGCTCGCCTCGCTTGATGCCTTTACGCGCGCGACCATCCAGGACCAGATAATCGAGATGCAGCAGCGCGCCCGCGCCATTATCATCCTCGTCACGCATGACATCGAGGAGGCGGTCTACCTCTGTGACCGCATCGTCATCATGAGCTCACGCCCCGGCAGGGCAGTGGGGGAGGTGGCTATCGGCCTCGACCACCCACGCGACCGCACGTCCCCCGCATTCATCGAGTATCGCCGAGCCGTCATGCAGGTATTGGGAGAAGGGCAATGAAGGCCGCTGCGCAAACGGTGTGTCGCGCTACGCGCCCGTGGATAACGATGCGTCTACAGCCGGCGGCATACTGATGCGTCGGGCGGCTCTGGCAAAGATCCTTGCTCTGTGGGCACGTATGACCGTGTGCGGGTAGGCGGTATAAGTAGTATAAGCGGTATAAGCGGGCAATCGCATCAAAACACACGGCGCGACGCGCGGTGAGCAGGTTTTGAACAACGGATTGAAGGAGGAAGCACTATGAAGGAAGCGTTGACAAGAAGGAAGTTCGTGAAGGTCGCCGCTGCGGGCGGCGCGGCGGTGGCACTGGGCAGCGCGGGCCTCTCGCTTGCCGGTTGCGGCGGCGATGAGAAGCCCGCCGACCCCAGCCCCGACACAACTGGCGACAACGGGGCAGGCGGCGGCTCGGTGACACCCGAACTTATCCCCGCTACCCTGGGTTACTGGGGCGGCACCTGCGAGTCGCCCATCTTCATTGGCTACGAGAAGGGGTTCTTTGAGGAGGAGGGCATCCTCCCCAACATGCTCCAGATCACCACAGACGTGACGCCGCTCATGGCGCAGGACGAGCTGGACTGCTTTGAGCTCACGCCCGACAAGTTCAAGCCCATCGAGCAGGGCCTCGAGGTCAAGATCATCGACTCGCTGCACATTGGCTGCATTGGCGGCGCGGCCAGCGTCGAGAGCGGTATCAAGACCGTGGCCGACCTTGAGGGCAAGAAGGTCGCCGCACCGGTAGGCTCCATCCAGCAGATACAGATTGCGTCGCAGATGGTCAAACTGGGCAAAGACCCCAGCAAGGTCGAGTGGGTGACGTATCCCAACGCCGAGATGGAGCTTGCGCTCGACAACGGCGAGATCGACGCGTTTGCCGCCTACGACCCCTTCCCGTCGATGGCGTGGGCCAACGGCAAGGTGCGCTTCTACTCCAACACCTTTGACGAGGGCCTCAAGGAGTATCTGTGCTGCTTTGTGGGCCTGAGTGACCGCGCCCTGGCGCGTGACCCCGAGATAGCCCACCGCCTTTCGGCCGGCTTTAAGAAGTCATGCCAGTTCTTGCAGGACAACCCTGCCGAGGCCGCACAGATCGTGCAGGATGCCGGCTACATCGCCGGAGACGCCGCGCTCAACGCGCAGTGCATCAAAGACTACACCTGGGTTGCCGGCGACCGGGAGCTTATCGACAGCAGCGTCAAAGAGATATGGCACCAGATCTACCGCGCCGGTGCCATGGAGGACGCCCCCCAGGGCGAGGCCGAGCTTGAGGCCTATATCGACGGCCTATGCGACAAGATGGTCGCCTACTACGGCGATTAAAGGCAAGGGAGAAGGCCGTTGAGCACCACAGCCTATCGCGTCACGGCTGCGGTCACCTTTGCAGGGATGCTTGCCGGG
>JAITNB010000100.1 GCA_031290695.1 Coriobacteriales bacterium
CGGGTTGTCGCCTCAAATCTGGCAGGAATAGACATGCTGATAGGAATGGACATTATTTCGAGGGGCGACTTCGCATTTTGCAATGCCGACGGGTACTCGTCGTTCTCATTCAGGACTCCAGCAGTAAGTCACATCGACTTTGATTTTGGGAAACAACAGTGAATGTTTTGGCGTGACGTATTGCGCCAATCACAACCGTTATTATCAAAGCTATTACTCACCCCTTTAAGGCTACAGATCGTCGTAGAGGTCCTCGATGAAGGAGAGGGCGCCGCGGTAGCCAAAGTAGGTGCGGTTGAAGATGAGGCGGTCGTTGATGGGGTAGAGGGCCTGGAGAAACTGCGCGTCAAGGTCCTCGGCTATCTCGCGGTCGAGGCTGCCGCCTATGAGCAGCGAGATTTCGGGGTGCGTGGCGAGCTCCTGTGCGATGAGGTACTGGTCTTGCAAGAACACCACCTTAGGCGGGCGGGCATATTCAAGCTCGGTGAGCTGGCGGGTAATGGACGCAAAGTCCTCATCGCGAAACAGCGGGTCGGTAACGATGGCCACGAGGGGGGTGAAGCTGTAGTCGTTGGCCAAGAAGCGCGTGAAGGCGATGACGCTGTTGGCGTTGCCCACCACGGCGAAGCGCTTCCAGTTAAGCGTGTCGATGGCGGTCTCGAAGTAGTGGTAGAGGTAGCGCTCCTCCTCGTAAATGACCTGCTCTACCAACTCATCGTCGAGTGCGAGTGCTGCGCCTACGGCACGTATGAAGGCCGAGGTGTCGGTGGCGCCCAGCGGGACGCCGGGCCAGCGCAGCGTTGGGACTCCAAACGTATCCCTGAACCCCCGCTCAAAGCGGTTGAGCAGCCACGGGGAGAGGATGATGTTGAGGGCGGCGGCAGAGGAATGGCGCACCACGTCGATGCCCTGCTCGCGCGTGAAGAAGGTGTTCACGGTAAGGCCGAGCTGTTCGAGGATGCGCGTGAACTCCTCGAAGGTACCCTCCCAAAAAGGGTCATGGTAGGGGACGATGCCCAGGAGGTTGACGAGGCGGGGGTCCTTGTCCGCAGCAGCGGTGGGCTGCACAATCTGGTCGAGCAGGGCATTGAAGGCAATCTCGTAGCCGCGGTAGCTCTCGCCCAGGAAGCCGGGGGTGTCCACGGCATACACGGGCGCGCCCTCCTGTTGAAACTCGCTCACAAGCGACGTCACGTCGTCGCCGATGATGCCGGCCGTGCAGCCGGTGAGCACAAAGAACGCGTCGGCATCGTAGATCTCGAGTGCGCCTTCGATGGTGCCGCGCAAGCGGTCGATGCCGCCAAAGACGACCTCGCGCTCAAGCATGTTGCTCAACGGGATAGAGACCGAACATGCGGAGGCGGGCATGCGCAACCCCGCCACGCCCTGCTCGCCTGCCGAGGTCTGCATGGGACAGCCGGGGCCTGAGTGGTAGATGGGTATCACGCGGTTAAGGGATGAGAGGACGGTGTTCGCGCCGCCAAGGGCGCAGCTTCCGCGGGGGTATTCAGCGACTTCTGACATGGTTTTCTCCGTTATACTTCTTTTATAAACTTGAAGGGGTCAGTGTTATACCAGGACTCTTTGTAGGGGAGACGGGCGTAGCGGGAGAGCTTTGCGTTGAAGCCGGGGTTCTCGATCTGGTCGGCCATCTTCTCGCCCAGGTAGAGCAGGCCGTCATAGCCCATCGTGGGACGCTTGCTGTCGAGGACGTGGGTGGTGGGAATGCCTAGGCGCGCGCTCCACACCGGGACGCCCACAAAGACATCGGGTTTGAGGCGGCGTACGAGGTTCACCTGCTCGTAGGGCTGCATGTTGGCGACGTCCACAACAAAGTCGCCGTGCACAGAGTTGAGGTACTCGAGGTCCTCCTGTGCGTCGTCGTCGTACACGGGGGTCTCAAATCCTACGAGCTTCATGCCAAAATCGTCCACCAGCGCGGCGGCGGCAAACGAGCGGCCCGTGCCGCCGCAGATAAAGACGCGCTTGCCCTCCAAGCGCTTGCGCACGGCCTCGATGCGGGGGAGCACCCGCTGGTACTCACGCTCGATGTACTCCTCGGCCTGTGCCTCCTTGCCTACGAGGGCGGCGATGCCGCGCAGCCACTTTGCCGTGTTGCGGGCCCCGATGGGCATGACGGTATGGGCGTAAGGCACGCCGTATCGCTGCTCGACCTGCTTCATAAACTCGTCGGCGAACACCTTGCAGATGGCGGTGGACGCCTGTGCGGCGGGGATGCGCTGGATCTTCTCAAGCGAGCTGTAGAACGGGATGTAGTTTGTGGTGAGCCCCAGATCCTCAAGCATACGCTCCATCTCGCACTGGTCCTTGTAACTTATCGACACGGGCGCGAACAGGTTGATAAGCCCCTCCTGGGTGGGAAGGTGCTCGCCTTTGAGGATGTACTTCTCGATGGCGATAAAGGCGACATCAAAGCCGGTCGCAGGGATGTTTGACTTAAAGCCCTCGCAGTGAACCGGGATGATAAGGGGAACGGGGTGGGGGGCTGCGGAGGAGGCCGCGCCCGCTCCGCCCGCCGCCGCTTCTGCCACCAGGCTCTGCTGCAACTCCTTGGCAATGGCGTCGATGTCGTCGCCGATGATGGCCGAGGCGCACGACGCGATGATGAACACCAGCTTGGGATGGTGCCGCTCGACGGCAAGCGCCAATGCCTCTCGCAGCTTGCCTTCGCCGCCCAGCACGACAGACTCCTCGTCCAGGTTGGTGACGATCATGCGCCCGTTGCGCACGGTGGACACCTTGCGGTGTGCCTGACCTACGCGGTACAGCTCGTTGGCAAAGTTGAGGCAGCCGGTGCAGCCCAGCGGCGAGTGTACCACGAAGACGGAATCCTCCAACGAGAACAATGCCGCGACGCTGTTGATCTGCGCGCACTGCTGCCCCTGGCTAAAGCTGCGGTCGGCCTCCTTAAACTGGCAACGCTTGAACGTCCCCGCCATGTCGCAGCTGTCGCCGCCCTTATGGAGAAAGGTATTGGGACGGGTCTCGCGCACCCCCGAGTAGGTGGATGTTGATAAAATTTCCTGTATGGCCATAAGGGGCCGTCCTTTCGTGTGCTCCCCCGCGCACATTGGTTATGTCGTCGTGTAACACAAAACTTATAAGTTTAGTATACTTATAATTCTTGACTTTACAACCACGCTCTGCCATCATATTGCAGCTATCATTATATAACTTATAAGATTGTTAGCATTACTTTTGTGGGAAGTTATCGGTAGAACGACAGAACCTTGGGGAGAGCAGTGTCAAAGGCATTTATATCAATAGAGCACCTCTATAAGAACTTTGAGAGCCAGGGTGCTGTCTACGAGGTACTCAAGGATATCAACCTTGAGATCGAGAAGGGCGACATCTTTGGCATCGTGGGCTTCTCGGGTGCGGGGAAGTCAACCCTCCTGCGTTGCCTCAACCGCCTTGAGGAGCCAACCAGTGGTACCGTGACCATTGACGGGCATGTGATAACCGAGCTGTCCCACGACCAACTGCTTGCGTTTCGCCAGAAGCTTGGCATGATATTCCAGCAGTTCAACCTGCTGGACTCGCGTACCGTGACCGGGAATGTGGCGTTCTCGTTAGAAGTAGCACGGCGAAACAAGAAGTCCAGCACTACCCGTGTCGATGAGATCCTGGAACTGGTTGGTCTCAGCGACCGCAGCACCTTTTATCCCGGTCAGTTGAGCGGTGGACAAAAGCAGCGTGTGGGTATCGCGCGCGCGCTGGCCAATGACCCCATTGTCCTTTTGAGCGACGAGGCTACCAGCGCCCTTGACCCACAGATTGGGCTCAGTGTGCTCGACCTGCTCAAAGACATCAACAAGAAGCTGGGGCTCACCATCATTTTGGTCACCCATCAGCTTGAGGTCATCAAGTACGCCTGTCGCCATGTTGCGGTCCTTGAGAACGGCTCCATCGTCGAACAGGGTACTACGCGAGACGTGCTCGCCAACCCCACCAGTGAGACGATGCAGGTATTCGTGAAGGTCAACGCAGACCTTGCCCTCCAGGACGTGCAAGGGGGAGAAGGAATATGACGAGCACGGGATACAGGAGGCGGGAACGCCGATGATCGAACTGCTTAAAGACACCTTCAGCGCCGAGACCTGGCAGATCATCCTGCCGGCTATTGTCGATACCCTCTATATGACCATCTTTGCCACCATCATCATGGCGGTCTTTGGAGTTTTGCTGGGTGCCCTCCTTATGGTCACGCGGCCCGATGGCCTGCATCCGCTGAGGGTGTTCAATCTGATATTTGGCGCGGTCATCAACGCACTGCGCTCGCTGCCTTCGATGGTGATAATCATCCTCACCCTGCCGCTTGCCAAGTTCATCATCGGCCGATCCTATGGGCCAGAGGCGGTCATCATCGCGCTCGCCCTTACCTGCGTCCCCATGTTTGCGCGTATGGTTGAGAGCAGCTTCCTCGAAGTACCCCGCGGCAAGATCGAGGCGGCGAAGTCTATCGGCGCCCGTAACCTGGACATCATGTTCAAGGTCATCCTGCCCGAGGCGCTTCCCAGCCTTATCCG
>JAITNB010000110.1 GCA_031290695.1 Coriobacteriales bacterium
TGTGGCAGCACTTGAGGCCGCGCAGACATTCGTTGTCCTTTTGATGCTTTCCCTTTTGCGCCCACTGTTCTATACTAACGAACACTGTGTTGGTTAACACCCAGCATGTTGGTATAAAACGGCGTACAAAGGGAGCCAGATGGCGACGGCAACACAAACCGCACTCAAGACCGTAATAACTGCCGATAATCCTGCCGATGGCTACAACACCCCCGAGGACCGCCGCAGCATGCGCAGCAAGCGTATGTTGCGCGAGGCGTTTGCGCAGCTCATCGAGGAGTGTGGGCTTGACGGCTTTAGCATAAGCGACCTCACCGAGCGCGCCGACCTCAACCGGGGTACCTTCTACGCCCACTACAAGGACAAGGACGACCTTCTCCACTGCTCTGAAAATGAGATCATCGACAGTTTGGGCGACTTTGAGCGCCGGATGAAAGAGGTGACGCTGCGCGAGCTCCTCACCGTTGTTGCCACCGGACGCCCGCCCTATGTTGCCGTCGAGCTGTTTGACGTGCTGCGCGAGCACGGCGTGCTGCTGCGGGTGCTGCTGGGGCCACGGGGCGACGCGGCGTTTCAGGTGCGGCTGCGTGAGCTGGTGTGCGCCAACCTCGTGCGCGGGGTGCTCCACCAGAAGTATCGCGACAACCCCACGCCGCTGGTCGAGTATTACGTTTCGTATTACGCCTCCGCACACCTGGGCCTCCTGCAACGCTGGCTCGAACGCGGCATGGCCGAGACCTCCGAGGAAATGGCCCGCATCATGGTCTCCATCATGTTCCTCAAACCCGGCGACCCCATAGAATTGAAAGGCAAGAACAAATGACGAACACCTTGTCACCCCTCCACCTTGGCATCGACGTAGGGTCCACCACCGTCAAGTGTGCAGTCCTGGACGCGGATAAGCGCGTCGTCTACGCCGACTATCAGCGTCACCACGCCGACATCCGTGCCACCATCGCGCAGATCATCGGTGGCGCGGCGGCGCATGTGGGTGACACACCGCTCACCATCACCATCACTGGCAGCGGCGGCCTGCTGCTCGCGCAGTGGCTTGAGCTCGACTTCGTGCAGGAGGTCATCGCCTCCAAGACCGCCGTCGAAGCCTTTATCCCACACACCGATGTCGCCATCGAGCTGGGTGGCGAGGACGCCAAGATCATCTACTTTGACCAGGGCATCGAACAGCGCATGAACGGCACCTGCGCGGGCGGTACCGGCTCGTTTATCGACCAGATGGCGACCCTGCTCAACACCGATGCCGCCGGTTTGGACAAGCTGGCCAGCGACGCCACCATCATCTATCCCATCGCGTCACGCTGCGGCGTGTTTGCCAAGACCGACGTGCAGCCGCTGCTCAACGAGGGCGCGCGTCGTGAGGACATCGCCGCGTCCATCTTCCAGAGCGTGGTCACCCAGACCATCAGCGGCCTGGCCTGCGGGCGCCCCATCCGCGGCACGGTCGCCTTCCTGGGCGGCCCCCTCCAGTACCTGCCTGAGCTTGAGAAGCGCTTTGTGCTCACCCTCGACCTCACCCCTGCCCAGACCATCAAGCCCCAAGACGCACACCTCTTTGTCGCCTGTGGTGCGGCACTGGCCGGCGTTGCCAACACCCCCCTCGCGCTCCCCCTCGTCGTCGAGCGCCTGCGCCAACTGGGTGACACGCAGGCCAGCGAGGTCGTGCGCCTCGACCCTCTGTTTGCAAGTAACAACGAGTACCAGCGCTTCGTCGACCGTCACGCCCGCGCGACCGTTGCCACCGGCGACCTCGCGGCCTATCGGGGCAGTGCCTATCTGGGCATCGATGCGGGTTCGACTACCTTTAAGGCCGTGCTCGTTGGACGCGACGGGGAGGTGCTTGCGCAGCACTACGCCAACAACAAGGGGGACGTGTTGGGGGCGGCCAAGCACGCACTTATCCACATCTATGAGGAGCTGCCGCGCGATGGGGCGGGGGAGCCGCTCGTGAGCATTGGGCACGCCACCGTTACGGGGTACGGGGAGGGGCTGCTGCTTGAGGCGCTGTGCTGCGACTCGGGTGAGATTGAGACGATTGCGCACCTGCGGGGGGCGCAGGAGCTGTTGCCGGGGGTGGAGTTTATCCTCGACATTGGCGGGCAGGACATGAAGTGTCTACGCGTCAAGGACGGCGTAGTCGACCACATCATGCTCAACGAGGCCTGTAGCTCGGGGTGCGGCTCGTTTATCGAGAGTTTTGCGGTGTCACTTGACATGGATGTTGCGGCGTTTGCACAGGCGGCCATCGAGGCGCGGCAACCCGTTGACCTGGGGAGCCGCTGCACGGTGTTTATGAACTCGCGCGTGAAACAGGCGCAGAAGGAGGGGGCCACGGTGGGGGACATCTCGGCCGGGCTGTCGTATTCGGTGATAAAGAACGCGCTGTTCAAGGTGATCAAGATACGCGACCCGCGCGATGTGGGCGACAAGATTATCGTGCAGGGCGGGACGTTTCTTAACAACGCCGTGTTGCGCGCCTTTGAGCAGCTGAGTGGCCGCGAGGCCGTGCGCCCCAACATAGCCGGCACCATGGGCGCCTACGGTGCCGCACTTCTGGCCCGCGACCGGGTCACACAGGCAGGGACATCCTCCGCACTGTCATCCACCTCCACCCTCCTCACCGCCGCAGAGCTCGCGGCGCTTACGCCTGCGCACGCCACTACGCGCTGCAAGCTGTGCTCGAACAACTGCTTGCTCACCATCAACACCTTTGGCATCGACGCGCACACTGGCAAGCAGCGCCGCTTCATCACGGGCAACCGCTGCGAGAAAGGCGCCGGCATCAAGCCGCAGGTGGCAGATCTGCCCAACCTCTTTGCCTACAAGAACCAGCGCCTGTTTGACCCCGTACGCTACGCCTCACTCGACCCTGCACAGGCTGCGCGCCCCACGGTGGGCCTCCCGCGCGTGCTCAACATGTACGAGAACTACCCCTTCTGGCACACCTTCTTCACGCAGTTGGGCTTTGCGGTCGTACTCAGCGAGGAGAGCCGCAAATCAACCTACGAGGCAGGCATCGAATCCATGCCGTCCGAGAGCGTGTGCTACCCCGGCAAACTCAGCCACGGCCACATCATGGACCTCATCGCTCGCCCGGTCGACCTCATCTTCATGCCCTGCATCCGCCATGAGCGCCAGGAGGACGACGGCGCGCCCAACCACTTCAACTGCCCCGTTGTGGTGAGCTACCCCGAGGTCATCAAGCTCAACGTCGAGGAGTT
>JAITNB010000024.1 GCA_031290695.1 Coriobacteriales bacterium
ACATAGCCGCCCACAATACCACCTACATAGTTGTTGCCAGCAACTTCGCCGATGTTGTAACAGTCGGTGATGGTCGCGTAGCGGCCATAACCCACTATACCGGCTACGATATACGTATATGACGCGCCACTGGGGTTCGTTTCGATGAGTATGTTGCCCGAGTTATAACAGCCAGTGACCGTGAGGGGGATTGTCATGTTGTCCCCCTGAGCATAAGCCAAAACACCGCCAACGCGACCGGCACCAGCAAAGGTCGAAGCCGCCGTCACATCGACCTCGTTGCCCACGTTTTGGATGACACAGCTACCCCCGCCGGCATAAGCCACCACACCGGCGAGATACTGGGCATTGGCACGTACGCTGCCCTGCACCACCAGGTTCTTGACGGTGGCGTTTTGTATGTAGCCAAAGAACCCCGCATAGCCCCCAGTAGCATAACTCGTGATGACCTTAAGGGCGGTCAGGTTCTTTACGGTATGGTAGCCCCCATCGAACGTGCCCCTGAACGGAAGGTTAGTCGTCATCGTGCCAATGGGTATCCACGGCGTCGTGGCGTCGTCTATGTAGTATTTGCTGCTATGCAGGTCGATGTCGGCAGCAAGAAGCACGGTCTTGCCAGTGAAGTCAGCATTGGTTGTTGTGTCGTTGACCGCTGCTGCAAACTCCCAGAACTCGTCGGCGTTGTGGATGACAAAATCCGGGTCATCGGCCAAGGCCGCCTGAGGCGGTGCGATCACCGTCATCGAGGCAACCATCACCACGGCACACAAAACCCGCAAGAACCTGTGTGTGACTGCTCTTTCTCGTACAAAAACCTGCGTCATACTATCCTCCATCCAATCATACACATGTCAAATGATTCTTAGAAACAGTTATTCTGTTGTAAGGAGTAGAGTATGCCCCCCCCCCTCAACTGTCAAGAAAAAGTTGCTGTTGGATGGGCGTTTGGCTGAATTCTCGGGTCAAGCCCGAGCATGACATGGCTGTGGGTGTGGGGTGTTATGGAGGGCGGTTAAAAGAGCCAGGTTATTTGGGCTTGGGCGCGGGCGGTGCGTAGGTAGGCGATTACTTTGGCTTGGGGGGCTGGCTCGGATGCCAGCTCGGGGATGGCGTCGTCTACAACGTCACCGAGTGCCTGGTAGAGCAGGCCGAGACGTGTTTCTTCCCGGTATGATTCCTCGGTGTAGCCTAGTTGTTCGAGTGTTGCTGTCCATTCTTCATCGCTGGCGTAGCCGTCGCGTATGGGGGCAATTGCCTCGTCCAGGGCCTCGTTGGTTATGACGATGCCGTTTTCGCGGGCGAGCCGGTTGATCAGGAGTTCGTCTATGAGGCGGTCTATGGTCACCACGCGGTAGGATTCTACGGTGTAATCATGTGCCGTGAGCCATTGCTCCCATACTGCGTCATCGCTTGAACCGGGCACTGTCGCCCGGTCCTGTGCAATGCGTGTTAGTACCTGCGATTCTGTGATGGCCTCATCGTCAACCGTTACCAGCTCTGTGTTGGTGGGAAGTTGCTCCACCGGCACGGATTCTGGGGTTGTCTCCGGCTGCGGTTGTGGCGGTGGCGAGCAGGCGGCGAGGAAGACGAGGGCGCACAACAAAACGAGGGCGGGTGTTTTGCGCAACACCCGCATGGTGCTTGCACGCCTTCCCCCAGAGCCTGCGACTACGCACAGAGTGGTGCGGCGATGGCTGTTACTAGGCTGGGGAGAGGCCGGTGTGGGGGGTGTTGTCATCATCGTCTCTCCTTCGTTTATCTAGTGCGATGAAGAAGGAGCGCAGATGCCAGGCTGCTCCTGCAACGAGTAACGCTACGGCCAACAACCAGAACATCGTCTGTGAAACAGTGAGTGGGGAAGGCCCTTCGATTACCTCGGGTATCTCATCAAATACTATCTCGTTGATTGAGAAGATGGGCCGTGCGCCGCCGTTGCCGCCGCCGCCGCCCTCCGTTGCCACCACTGCGGCATCGGTGCCACCCAGGCCGGAGGCGTCAGATGCCGTGCCATCACCGTTGCCAAAGCCTGGGCCATTGCCGGTACCGATGCCAGTGCCATCGCCGCCCCCGCCGCCGCCGCCGGTTCCCGAGGACACTTCAAAGCCGATGCGTCTGGTGCCCGTGTAGTTGCCTTGCCCAACCACATAGATGGTCGAGCTACGGGAGAAGGTCTGGGCGTTATATTGGAGTTGATAATCCTCGCTCTCCTTGAGCGTCTTGTCGAGCATGGCGTTGACCACCGTGACCCGCGGGTCACTCACCGCGCCCGTTGACGATGTAGTGACCGTGCCTGTTACGTCACAACGGCTGAGGGGGAAGGGGTTGATAGTGAAGTCTGCGGCGTACGTACCGCCAAATATCCCCAAGCCGGTGACTACCACCTGCGCCGGTGTGCCGCCGCGCTTCTGGTTGGAGTCGACATTGTTGAGGTAGGAGATGCGGTAGTCGGTTCCTGCGACGCCGGCACGCGTTTCTCCCCTGAACGTGACCGTCACCTGCACCTGTGGAGTAATCGCGCTGCCCGAATACACATAGGAATTACGACCCAGGAAATCGACCTTCATGCTCGCACTGGTGTCGATAGTGCCAACGATCTCAAAGGTCTTTGAGGCAGTGCCGGCATAGTCGCCCGCCCCCACCAGATTAACCGACGCCGTACCTTGTCTGCGGTTGTTCACATACCCGTCACGGTTGAGCCCCTGGGTGGTGTCGAAGGTGTAATCCACACCGAGCCGCAGTACCGTGCCGTCGGGCATGGTAAGCGTTGGCGTGGGCTTGAGGTACTCGCCGGTATAGGAATACTGGCTGTCGATCCCAGTGATGATTGCCTCGCCGATGTCTGCGCCGGCAAAGGCATAGAAGGAGTTAGTAGCCCGCGAATAGACCGAGAAACCCGGCTCGCTCACCCAGGTGCGGCCCGCGCCAGGCGAGGGAAGAACCGTCGTGGGGATGAGGTCTTCGCGCACCATCACCGAGTCATAGAGACTGCCTGCAAGAAAATCGGTCTTACTGCGGTAGAACTTGATGTTGAAATACTGGTACCAGTTGCGTCCATACTCGTTTTGGGGCATACCGCTGTTGCTGTAAGGCCAGAAACAGGGAGCAAGGTTGGGGTACTTCTTGTCGTTATAGTACACGCGCGCCAGTTGGCTGGAGACAGTAAGCGACCAGTCGAGGTCCTGGAACTCGATATTCATGTGGGATGCGTCGCCCAAAAACGTGATGTCCCGTATGTGATAGCAGCGTGGGAACGCGTTGTTATCCATCTGCTTAAACGACGCCGGAATCTCAAGCCACGTCATCGCCTGGCACGCATAGAACGCACCAGTCTGTATGCGCTCAAGTGAATGGGGGAAGTCGAAGGTGACCAGCTGCTGGTCATCATAGAAGGCATTGGAGGGGATTACCTTGAGAGGGGCTGCGGGGTCGATGGTGAAGGTACGCAGTTGGGCACACGCACGAAACACCGCCTCGCCTAACGTGGCTACCGAGGCAGGAAGGTCAATATGGGTGAGTCCCTGGCACCGCTCAAAAGCACTCACACCAATCGTCGCAACCGTGTTGGCGACCTTTACCGTGGGGAGGTAGGGGCACGCCTCGTAATAGTCGGTAGACCCAAAGGCGTAGTCGGAGATACCAACAACCGTGTAGCGGTTATGTGCGTCGTCTTCGACCGTTGCGGGGATAACGGGGGTTCCTACGGCCGACTGGGGAATCGCTGTGACCCCCTTGATGCCAAGTCCCGCCATAACCGTACCCGTGCCGCTCCCCTCGTCAAAGCTGAGTATCTTAAACCAGCACAGCACCGTGGTGGTACTGCCCCCGTTCTCAAGGTTGATGCCAGCCTTGAAGCCCTGACCCTCAGAATAGATGACCGTAGAATCGGTGAGTGGGATGGTGAGGCCAAAACCTTCCTCGTACTTCCAGGAGAAGCCAGGCTCGGGTGTGGGAATGGTGCCTGAGTATATCTGGCCCGAGCCGGGGGTGCCCAAAAGTGTGCGCTCGAGCACTATGACCGTGGCCAGGATGTTGCCTATGTTAAAGTCGTGCTCGCTCTCATAATAGCGCACGGTATAGTAGATGGCCGGCGAGGAGACGCCAAAGCTGAGAGTGGCCTTTTTGCCGCCAAAAACCACCTGTTCGATATTTGCACAACCCATGAAGATACCCAGATCCAAGACCTGAGAGACATCGCCTTCAAAGTTAACACGGCGCAGAGCCGCACAACGCTGAAACGCGTAGCTGCCCAGATTGGTGACGGTGGCGGGGATGGTGACCGCTACAAAACGGTTGCAGTCCCTAAAGGCTGCGCCCACTATGGCTGTCACCGTATAGCGCTGGCCATCGGGCCCCACGACGATTGACGGCAGGGTAATCGAGCCGGTGGTCGCAAGTGCAATAGCGGGACCCAGGACTGACCCTACGGTTGCCTGCCCCGCGTCGTTACCGCTGGGCAGGCCTGTGACGGTGTAGGTCACGGGGATCCCCTCGACCGTATTGACCGTGAAGGTCTGATCGATTACGAGGTCGTTGGCCCGCGAATGTGCATAGGCATAGTAGGAATCGGTTATCTCGCTGGTGATGAAGTAACCCTCCTCGTAGACCCATTTATAGTCGGGATCCAAGGCGGGTATCGCCCCCTGAAACACGCTGTCGCCGGAGGCGCTTGCAGGAACACCGTTTGCCTGCACGCTGTAGAGCGCAAGCGGGGTAGAGCCCAGATCGGCCCTGCTCGCATAGAAGGCGATCGTGTAGAAGAACGTGGGCTGGGAGCTGATAAAGGTGATGGCGCGCGACTTTTTGCCCTCATACACCACCTTGGCAATGGAGTTGCACAGATAGAAGACCGAGTAGTCGCAGCTCAGGGCAGAGGCGTCACCCGCAAACACCACGGTGCTGAGCGCCGTACAGCCTTGAAAGGTAAAGGTGCCCAGCGAGACAACGCTCGCGGGAATTGTTATCGCTTGCAATGCGGTGCAGCTCATGAAGGTGTAGTCACCCATAAAGTGCAGGTTCTTGGGCAAGTCGATAGCCTCCAACTGGATACATCCCGAGAAGACGCGCTCACTAAATGACAGCATCTGATGCCCATCCTCGAAGACAACCGAGGCCAGATACCGGCAGCTTGCAAAGGCGCTGCGACCCAGATAGGTGACATTTGTGGGGATATAGATGCTTGTGAGCCCACTGCCCTGAAAGGCCGCCCCCGCTATCGAGGTGATGGTGGAGTTGATCTGAAAGTCGCTCAAGGCCGTGCAGCCATTAAACAACCCACTCGACAACTCCGTGAGGGGGCTGCCCGGCTCAAGGACCGCGCTCTCAAGCGAGGTGCACCCGCTAAATACATTCTCACCCAGGTGGGTCACGCGCGCGGGTATGGAGACGGATGTGAGCAGGGAGCCGCTAAAGGCAGCATACTCGACTGACGTCACCGAGGACGGAAAGTCAAAACTGGCAAGTGGCGTGCCATAGAACGCCTGGCCGGGAATCTGCACGATCTGACACGGCTCCTCAAAGGTGATAGATTGCAGGGCAGACTCCCTAAAGGTGCCGCTTCCGCCAAGCGCCGTCACCGATGAAGGCATGGTAAAGGACGTAAGGCTTGAGGTGCCCATAAACGCTTGATTACCTATGCTCGTAACACTGCTGCCGTAGGGAAACTCGACCGCCGTGAGGCTGGTCGCCAACCAAAATGCAGTGCTGCCAATGGACGTGATGGTGTTGGGCAACCGAACCGCACTCACCCGATAGCTGAGCCGGTACCCACTGTAGATGGCGCAAAACGCCGAGTCCCCCACTGCGGTGACGGTGTAGGTCACACCTTCATGGCTCACGGTCGCGGGGATGCTTACTGTTCCGGCATAGTTGGGATCAACAGTCACCGGGAGCGTGTCAAGATCGCCATCTTGGGTATTGATCAGCGTGCCCGACCCCACCTGCACGGTTGTGGGGCTGGTTATCTTGAAGTATACGGCCACGCCCTCATCAGAGGCATCCTGGAACAGGTCGCCCACCGCAAGGGGCGCAATCGTGGCCTCCTCCTGCTCGGTAAGCTCCTCGGAGGACTCCTCAAGAGCCTCGATTTCCCCATCGATTCCTTCAATCCCGTCTTCGCTTACCGCATCGTCAATGGGCGTTATCGTCACCTCAAGCATGTCGTCCTGTGCCAGGTCGTTGGGGTCACTGGTTGTATCGGTCTCATCATCCGTTGCGCCGGTAGTGCCGCTATCAACAGGTGGGGCATCGTCTTGCGCAGGATTGGGCGGGGGCATAGTCTCCTCTTGCGTTGCCGGGACGTCTTCACCGTCTGGTGCCGCCGTGCTTTCATCCGTCTGCGAAAGCACGGCATCATCTGCGGCGGGGTTGGGCTGCGCAAACGCGGTGAGGGGCACGGGAAACGAGAACGCCAGGAGCAGGGCAAGCAGCATTGAGGTCGCCGTTTTACCAGGGTTTGTGGGTGGACGCCTGGTGTGTGCCCCTACGGGCAACTGCTTGCGGTAGTGGTTGCCGCCAGGTTTTACGACGCTGCGGCGTATGATGTGTAGCTGTTTCCTCATTGCAACACCTGCCTGTTCCAACCCAATAGATCAACGGTCGATTCACGTAGGTTCTGGGTCACTGCTGACGTCCCGCCCAGGAAGCGGACGAGATGCGTGGTGTCCCCGTGTTCTTGGAGTATCGTAAGCGTGGTGGTGTTTGCTTCGTCTGCCAGGAGCAGCACGGCACCGCTCTGGCCCAGCAACACCCCACCTGCAAGCGCGTCGGGGAAGTTCTGGCCGGTTGTCACGGCAACTCCGTTGGTGTTCATGCCTGCGCTGTTGATCTCCCACCGCGCGATGCGCGCGGCGGTGTCATAGCGGTCGGCACCGCCCAGACGCTCCACCTTGCCAACGCCAATAATCTGTTCGAGTTGGGCCTTAACGGAGTCGCCTACCGCGCTGGCGCCTCCTACGATGATGGCCCTCTCAAAGTCACCAAGCTGTATGTCTTCAACCATGTCGGGCGAAAGCACCGCGCCATTGCAGAGGAAGATGGGCGCCGGAGCGTATGCCGCATAGGGAGACATCGCCAGAGCATCGGCAAAGTTGAGGCCTGTTGCCACAATCATTGTCGAGCTCCATTGCGCAACAACAAGACCGTGGAAGTATATCTCGCGAGAAGTCGAATAGCGGTCGGGGCCTGCGATACGGGTAACAAAGCCGTTACTCCCCAGCAGGGCCTGCGCGTCTGATTCGACTCGCTTTGAAAGCGCACTCTCGCCGCCTACGAGGATGACCTCAAAGCCTTCCCTGCCGCGCGCAAGGCTTTGGAGCGCGTTTGCCGCGTAGACGCTCAATCCATCGCCTCCGGTGAGGATAAGTGGATAATCAAGAGCACCACCGAGGCCCGAAGCCGAGAGCGCGTCGGCAAAACCCGCGTTGCCGGCAATAATGACCCCTTCGCTGCCCTGGGGGTATGCCTCCAGGGCAATGAGCGCAGCGGTATGGTCACGTGACTGCCCCGAGAACGCCTGAACCCGCAGGATGCGGTATGGCATGACGAGTTCACCGGTGTAATAGCCAATGCCCTTTGCCGTCACCTTTGCAATGCCCTGCTCGGCATCGCCGGTATAGCTCAACGTGTAATCCTTGTTCTCGACGAGCGTGTTCCCCTCCTCGTCAACGAGTTGCGGAGTGGGACGAATGGCCGCACCGGTGTAGTAATAGATTGCCTCGACACCGGTGAACTCACTCACCGCGATGTTTGTTGAGCCATTGATCACCGTGATGCTCACAATCTGCGACGAGAAACCGGTCTGGGTGTCATAGCGCCCAACAAACTCCTCAGGCGTCTGGCCGTAGAGCAGTTGCCAGGCCGTGCGCATACTGGTGGTCCCTACTACAAAACTATCGGGCGGGTCGCTGGGCAACACCTGTTGGGCAACACTCCTGAGCGCCAACACCGGCTCAACAAGAACCGACCCGCTTGAATCTCCCGAGGCGATATGGGGATAATAGAAGCGTTCCTCCTGATACAGGGCATCATAGGTGATGGCCTCTATGCTGTTGTCTGACCTCTTGAATATGAGGGAGTCTCCAGAGGCAAAACTCACCTCACACGCGGCGAGCAGGGTTTGCAGCGGCAGGTACTCGTTTGTGGTGATGATGTGGCGCTCCGCGATGCTGTTCCACCCGCTATAACCCCTCTGCTCGGTAGAGAGCATACCTTGAACCTGGGCAAGCGTGAAGCTGCCCTTGGCCCGTGGTTGGCCCGTGAGCGACTGTTGGTAAACCTCAAGGCTCAGCACCCCTTCAACCTGGAAGGTCACCGGGCCGTTGGGCATCTCAAAGCTTGCAGTACGCTCGGTTGTATCCACAAGTAGAGAGCCGTCGCTGTCGCTGGTCGCTACCAGGCGGGTGGGAGTGACGGCACCCAAGGCGGCAAGTTGTACCTGCACATACTCACCGTTGGAGGCAACGTCGCGCACCTCGTCGCCCACCTTAAACGTGAGTCCAAAGGCGCCATCGACACCCGTCGCGTTGAGCTCATACCCAACCTTGCGCAGATACACATAGGCCGACTCGTTGAGGGGGGCGGTTGTTGTACGGTTGTAACGCCACTCATATTCGCCGGGTGCAGCGGGCTTGGACCCCGCATAGATGTCGCTGTCGCCCATCGTGTCGAGTATGCTTCCCAGCTTCACACACAGATAACCGTAGTTTGAGCGGTCAAGGGCCGTTTGGGCATCGAGGCTGGAGAAGTACGAGGCCGTGAGGTAGACCTGCGGGGTGGCATTGGGGAAGTCGATGGTGTTGCGACGGTCGCCATAGACTATCGCTTCGAGGCCGGTCGCGCCCTCGAAGGCAACTGGCGACACCGTGAGACGGGAGACGTCGGCGTCAAAGACGATGCGGCGCAGAGCCGTGCAGTTGGCAAATACGTAATCATCTATGATGGAGAGACGCGTGAAGGCAGAGGGGGGCGAGAGCTGCTCGGGCGTACCGGTGACCGTGAGCGGCAGGCCACCCAGAGGCTGCAGGTCAAGGCTCATGACGCCGTCAAACACTACCTCGGCCAACTGGGCATTGTCGAGGAAGGCCCGCTTGCCCAGGCTCGTAACCGCCTGGGGTATGCGTACTGCCGTAAGGCCGCTTTGCAGGAAGGCCGCGTCGCCAATCGATTGCAAGGTGACCGGCAGGCTTATGCTTTGCAGCGCCAGGGTATTGGCAAAAGCGTATGGCTCGATATACTGCGCAACACCGTCCTGCGCAAATGCCACGCTTGAAAGGTTGCTACAGTTCATAAAGGCCGCCCTGCCAATGGTGGTCATGCTCGACGAGAACTCAACGCCGGTGATGAGGGCAGCGTCGCCCACTTCGCTGGCACCAAAGGCAAAGTTGGCGATGCGCGCCACCTCATAGGTCTCGCCGCCGTCGGCTATGGACGCAGGGATGGTAACAATGCCCAGGGTCGCGGGGTCAATGGCGGTTTGCCCGTCAACGCCAACACCCACCTGAACCTGGTTGGTAGGCTGGTCGTCCTCATCGAGGAGAACGTCAAAGGTGCAGGACACCTGCGTTGTTTGTGTGCCCAGGCGCACCGAGACATCGGCCTCGATGGTGTTGTCTTCGACCGTGCGGGCAAAGACATACAGGGAGTCGTTCACGGCCCGTCCAATGCCCAGAGTGCCGGGCTCAAAGCGCCAGCGGGCGTTGGATGCCAATGAGGGCAGGGTGTCGCTTGCCGGATGCCATGCGGTGCCGGCAAAGAGGTCGGTTGGCGAGGGGGAGTCAACGGCCGCCCCCTCCTTGAGGATGAGCGTTGCTACGGTTGTACCAGCCAGAAAATCGTTCTCGGACTCATAGAACCGCGCCGTGTAGTAGCGCGTTATGCCCTGCGAGGAACCAAAGGTAGTGTAAGTGCCCTTCTTACTGGAATAGATGATCGTCTTTATAACATTGCAGTCGAGGAAGATATCCTGGCCAAAGACCGTCCGTGCCATATTGTTGTTGAACACGATGGTGTCGAGGTTGCTCACGGCTATGTCACCATTTTGCCTCACGTACGCGAAGGCATTGGCACCTATGCGCGTCACCTTGCTGGGTATGACCACGCTGGTGATGCCCATGCGACGGTAAAAGGCATAGGAGGCTATGGTGGTAGGCACGTATTCAAAGTTGTTCTCATCCTTGGCGAGCTCGGGGATAACAACGGCGCCGCTGGTCTCGGCCACCACTGCCTGATCGCTCGCGCCGCCACGGCCCACCTGAACCGTGCCCGGCGTAAGGTTGTCTGCGATGCTGGTAACATAGTAGATTATGGGATTCGCAAACATGTCGTTGTGCGTGAAGGTGTCGCCTACCAGGTGCGCGGTAATCGCGAACTGACCAATCGCCGTACCGCTATAGCCATCCACACCGGTCGCAGTTGCCAATACCCGTATAGCGCCAACATCCACGATATTGGAGGTGGTAACCCATCCTCCTGTCCCATCGCTGCGCTGGAACGTGATGGTATACAGCTCGGGCATGAGCTGGTTGCCATCGGCATCTACCACACGGCCCGAGGTGCTGGTAAAGGGATTGACGTCACTGCCGGTATAGCGATAGCCAGCCAGTGTGACCGCCTTGCCGTAGGCGAGGTCCTTGAGGTCGGCATCAACAGCATAGGCATAGAGCGAATCGGTAAGGCCGGTATTCAGAGCGGGGTTGCCTTCAAAACGCCAGAGGGTGGTGCCCGTTGGGAGTGCCGGTACTTGTGTGCTTTCTCCAAAGAGGAGGCTGGATGACAGGCGATCGCTGCGGATGGTGCGATACATGGTTGAACGCAGGATGGTCGCCCTGCCCAGAGGGTTGCCCTCTGCGAGGTCCTGTTCACTGGCATAGAACGTGACCGTCACATAGATGTTCGCGCTGGTGGGGAACATGATCTCAAAGCCGTAGACCGTCTTGCTCATGAACGCGACCGTTGTGATGGCGCGCGAATTGAAGAACGGTGCGTTGGTTGTCATAAAGCTCGCGTCGCCCTCAAAAACCACCGTGGTGAGCGATGCACAGTTAGCGAAGGCGTTATTGCCCAGGTTGGTGATGTTTGGGGAGACGTCAACCCGTCTGAGGGAGGTCCCGTCAAACGCGTGGGCACCAATGGAGGTGAGCGTCGAGGGGAGGTCGATCACCGTGAGCGCGCTGCAACCCTGAAAGGCACGCTCGGATATCGTGCTCATGCCCAGAGGCAGGGTGACCTGCTCAAGGGCGGTACAGTTGATAAAGGCGCCGGGGAAGTTGGAGAGCCCTGCGGGAAGCTGGACACTGCGGAGCGCCGTGCAGCCGTTGAAGGCGTTGTTCTCAATAGAGGTAAGCGCGACGGGAAGGGAGATGCTTTGCAGGGCCGTACAGCCCTGGAAGGAGTTGGGGGCCAAGGTGGTGATGCCACCGCCCAGGATGACGCTTGTGAGGTTGGCGTTTAATGCAAATGCATAGGTCGAGGCTGATGTGAGGCCACTGGGAACCGTGATCGAGGTGAGATCGCGCATATTGGCAAAGGCATAAGTGCCTATATCGCGCAAGCTTGAAGGCAGCACCAACTCAACGAGGAAGCGGCAGGCGTAGGCATTGTTTATGCTGCCAAACGCATAGGGACTCACCGTTGTTACCGTGTAGTTGATGTTGTTGTAGCGAACCGTCGAGGGGATGATGACCTTGCCCTCGACCCTCGTTGGCAACGCGGGCACCGTGCGTTGGACCGCGCCGGCATTGGTGGTGATGGTCGAGGCAACGGCCATCTCGAGTTTACCGTCGGCAACAGAGGTGATGCGAAAGAGGCAGGGGGTGGTGGTCTCAGTGCCATCGAGCAAGATGTTGACCACATCAACATAGACCTCGCTACCTAGGGCACCCGGCTTGTTGATAATGGAGAAGGGCACGTACTGTGTGGCGCTAAAGTGGTTGATACCCTTAAGCACCATGCGCAGATTGCCAATGGAGGTTACGTCACTCGTGGCCGCCCATACCCCCGGGGAGGTCTCGCGCTCAAAACTCTGGGTGTAGTGAACGTCCCTGGTGAGACGACCGCCCGCGATGCCGCAGACAGCTATCTCGTCGGCGCGCACAACGGGAAAGCCGTTGTAGGCAAACTCCTCATTGTGCGTGAGCCCCACGATGATGGCGTCGTCGATGGTAAACACGTCGTTAGTCTGAGCGGCATAGGCAGAGACGGAGTCGGTGAGTGTGGAGCGCAGGGCCGTTTGATTGTCCGCATTGACCTCGGGGTACACCCAGGTGGGCGCATACCACCAGGTGGGCGGGTTGAGCTTGCTGTCATCTATGACCCACGATGGGTACGCTGGTGTCGAGCCGCTGTACACGCCCTGTCCCATCGTCGTGATGCCGGGGATGTTGGCGATGATCGTGCGCTCGCTTATGGTGATGCTGCCCAAGCGCCCAGCCGCTTGTCCCACATGAGCCTCACGGTCAAAAAACGTGATGGTGTAGTAGCGGGTGGGCCGAGCCGTAACATAGAACAGGTTGAGAACGGCTTCCTTCCTGCCATAATAGATTACTTTTTGTATGAGCGAGTCATAGGTAAACACGTTGTCACCAAACGTGATGGCAGAGGCATTGCCCGCAAAGACCAGCGTCTCAATGCCATAGCACATACTAAAGGCACTGGCACCAATAGAAACCGTGAACTGCGGGATAGTCACCCCGTTGAGCAACGCGCAATTTTGAAAGGCGGTGCTGTCGATCTGCGTCACCGTAAACTGAAACTGGTTCACGCCTTCGCCTATATAGAGCACATCGGGTATTGTGAGGGCGCCGTCGGTGCTGGTGGGTATCGCGCGCGTAACAGCAGTACTGCCCGCTGGCGGATAATCCGAGCGAGCCACCGCGACGGTTCCCGTCATGCCGCTCATGCTCGTGATCCTAAAGGAGCAGGGGGCAGTGTCAAGGGTGCCGTTGCGCTTGGTGAGCGGGATGTCGTACTCAAAGGTCTTGTTTGAGAATGAGATGGTGAAGGTACCCGACAGCGACCCGTTATAGATAGTCCCGGTACCCGTCGCAGTAACGCGCACGGTGCCGGGCGAGGCGGTGTCGCTTGTCTGTACCCATTGATTGGCCTGTGCGGGATCCTGGCGATAATAGCGGTACGTGAAGTGCTTGCCCTCGGTGAGCGTGGTGCCCAGCATGTCTGAGACGATGGCACCGTGATCGACCGCGCGCCCGGTGAATATCTGGTCTCCCACCGTAAGGCGCCCCAGACTCAGGTTGTTGTAATTGGAGAGAAGCGCGTAGGCATAGCAGGAGTCGGCGAGTTTGTTGTTGAGACTGGGGTTGCCCTGAAACAGCCAGAAGTTTGTTGTGCCGGGGAAGGCGGGGATGCTGCCTTCATAGATGGCTGCGGCATCAAGACCTGCGCGCACATCGAGGAAGTCGGTGTTGCCGCTTACGATCGCTGTTGAGAGAGGCGTACCGGCCGTGACCGCCGCCTGGTTGAGGTAGAAGTGTACCGTATAGAAGAACTCCGGCTGCGCCACCAGCTGGGAGTTAAAGAGAGCAGCCTGGTTGGTGAGCTTCTTGCCATAGTAGATGACCTTCTCAATCTGTACACCCGACCCCGTGAACACATAGGAGCCGGTGGTAGGTGCGTTGCCCCTGAATATCACCTTCTTGAGGCCGGAACAGCGGGAGAAGGCATAGCTGCGTATGGAGGTGACGCTTGAGGGAATGTCGAGTTGCGTGAGCTTGGGGCAGTCATAGAACGCATAGGTGTCTATGGAACCCAGGACCCCTGGGAGGTTGATGTTTGTGAGCGCCCCGTTAAAGGCGAAGGCACGGGTACCTATCTGCTGTATGGTTGCGGGCAGGGTGACTGCGGTGAGTTGTGCGCAGGAGTTTGTTGCGGAGTCGCCGCCAAAGGCATAGTCGCCAATACGCGTTACCGTGTAGTTCTCGCCCAGATGACTCACGGTTTGGGGTATGTTGAGAGACCCGGCGGTCGCCAGGTCGACGGCCCGCGCGCCGCGCATGGTCTGGTCGCCAACAACCATGACGGTGTTGCCCGCTATAACCTGGAACTGGCATGTAACGGTGTTGTTGACGCCGCCCTCGCTGTGCCCGATGGGCTCGGAGAACTGCGTACCAGGCGCCAGCGGCGCCGCGAAAGCCAGCGTTGTGTGTGCACCGAGAAACGCGGCTGTTGCGAGGAACAGGGTTATGAGGATTCGGCGGATCAAGACTTACCCCCTTGAGGCTTGCTCAAGCGTGAGTTTGAGCGATGGTGTGAGGGCAGAGGTGCCGCCAAGTACGTGTCCATACCCTATGAAGTCCCTGTTGGCGGTGATAACCGTGGCTATCTGGGAGCGCCCGGCTGTACTGTCGTCTACCAGGAGCAGCACGGTGCCAACCTTGCCGGCAAACGCGCCGCCCGCAAGGGCGTCGGGGAACTTCTGCCCCGTGGCAACCGCTACTTGGTTAAAGCCCAGAAGGGCAGAAGTGTCCTGGATGTAGTTGGCTATGAGTGCCGAGGTCTCGTAGCGGTCGGCACCGCCCTGGCGTGTAAAGGTGGTGTTGTCGCTGGCCGCATAGCCCAGTTGGGTCTTAACGAGGTCGGGCACCACGGCAGTGCCTCCTACGATGATGATCTTGGTGATGGTGCCGGCGGCAAGGGCTGTCTTGAGGGTGGTTATGGTGTTGGCATCAAGGCCTGCCTGTGCATCGGCCAAGAATATCGGGGCCTTCTCCGCATAGGCATAGGGGGATATCGAGAGCGCGTCGGCAAAGCTCCAGCCGCAGGCTATGATGGCGGTTGTGCCCCAGGTGCCGGCGGCCTTGCCCTTGGCATAGATGTCAAGGGCCGTTGCGGCACGTGCGTCGCCTGATGCGCGGATGACCTTGTTGGGGTCGACGACCAGGGCCTTGAGCGCGGTCTCGACGGCAGGCGCTATTGCGCTCGTGCCGCCCACGATGTAGATGGTGGTGGGCTCAAGGGCCTGGATAACGTCCTTGGCCTGGGTGCTCAAGGCGTTGGGCGCCGTGAGCACCACCGGCGCGTCGGTGATACCGGCGAGGCCGGTGGCGGCAAGGGCGTCGGGGAAGTTCTCGCCGGTTGCCACGA
>JAITNB010000031.1 GCA_031290695.1 Coriobacteriales bacterium
CAGCCCAGCCCGGTGTAGAAAAAGGCGATGACGCCGCTTGGCACCGGCGCAAGCAGCCTCAAGCCTATGCCCAAGGCAATCATGAAGGCCATCACCAGGTATGAGCGGCCGTCCATGAACCATATGATGCTTGAGCGCTCGTTGCCGTGGGCGGTAAGGCGCGTGGCATTGCGTTGGGTTATCCTGAGGAACATCAACAGGAACACGACGAATACCACCGACGTGCCTGCTATGAGCGGGACATCCCAGGACGCATAGCCGGCGTTGAGCCCCACGATGAACACGTTGACCCCCGCGATGAGCCAGACTATCGCAGCGATAACCAACAAGCCCCTGTTCTGTACCAGCATTGCACCACTCCTTTATGCGTGTAAAACCTATGCCTTGGCAACGACCGGCCGGCCCCTGCGTAAGACTTGCCCTATTGTACTAAACCGTATTCTGCGCTGCCACTCGTTTTCCTTTTGTCATGCAAGCGTAATGTTCTCACACATGGGCGGGGATTATGCCTGAGGAGCCACCACGTTACCGTGAGGACGCGTCCAGGCGATGAAGTCGTCGGCTTGCACAACTGAGACGTCACGCAGGGCCGTGGTCGTGCCGGTCACACCGGCAGCCGTGGTCGCGCCGATGGTGGCGACCTTGCGCCAACGCTGCAGGGGGTTCTGCTTGTTTGCCACCCACTGTATCTTCCTGCGGGGAATAATCGTGGTTACCTGCCCAAAATAACCGCGTCTCATTACTAACATACTATGGTTCCAGGCAAAAGCCGCCCGGCGATACCACCAGATGCCCGCCAGCACACAAAGGGCCATGACGATGGCCACGGGGACAAACGCAAACAGCGGTGAGACGGAGACCCCCGCTTCGGCGTTGGCAAAGGGGATCACCAGGCCCATGACCACGGCAAGATAGGCAGCGCAGCACAGGCCCGGCCAGACGACCCACCTGAACAACGAGCGGCGCAGTGCCACGGCGGGGAGCTTTTGCAGCGTAGCAGGAGCGGGCGATTGTTGGAACTCGGGAATCAACCGCGCCAGTATCCCCTCAACCTGGCTCAGCTTAACAAAGGGATGCACCACGAGCCCCGCACCCGCCAGTGCCTTGTTTGCGCCTTGGTTGCCGTTCGAGGCATTCATTGTGTCGACCGTCTGCAACTTGAGCTCGGCATACCCCATGAGCTTGCGGATAAACCCTTGCTTGATAACGACTGACTGCACCCTGCCCAACGACACCCCTTTGAACTGCCGTTGCAGCAGGCCGCGCTCAACCTCGACACGGTTGCCGCGCCGCCGCGCCTTGAACGCACCGTAGGAGACCATCGTCGAGATGATCGAGACAACGAAGATGAACACGATGAGGGCCACGCCCCCAAAGATGACAGCCGGCAACGCCGTAGCAACCAGCTGGTCAAAGATGACCTCCTCGACCGCACTGCCAACAAACAGGTTGGAGATAAACCCAGGGACTTGTGAGATAAAAGCCACGATCATGATGAAGATCAGCGGGAGCTGGTCACTTGAGATCGAGGCAAGGAACAGCTCCTTGAATGAGAGCCCGTACTCATAGTCAACCGGCGCGTCCTCATGGTAGTCCTCAGCATAGATGCCGCGTACGCCGGCGACCGTGTTTGCCATCTCGTTGATACGGGTGCCAGGGGTTGATGCCGTAGCTGTAGTGGGGGCCGCGGCCCCAGACTGCTCCCATGGTGCCGCCGATGCCTGAGTTGCTGGTGCCTGGGCAGCCCGCATCTGCGCCACTTGCGCTGCTTGCGCCGCCTGGGCCTGTGCCTCCAGGCTGCGTTTGCGGCTAAACACCTCGGCGCGCAGGGCCTCGGCCTCGCTGAGCTTGAGCGCGGGAATCACGACGCCCTTGTTGGCCGCCCCACCGGCAGTCTCTATCTTGAGGCGCACCACACCGATGACACGCTGGATGATGCCCGCCTGGTAATCGATGGACTGCACGCGTGAGAAGGGTATATGCACCTGCTTCTTCATGAGGATGCCCGAGTAGATATGGATGTCGGTCTGGGTTATCTCCCACTGGAAGCGCTTGTAGTAGATGAAGGCGACAATGACGCTCACCGCAAGTATGGCGACCACCAATACCAGGCCCCCCAACAGGATGATGAGGCTGGAGAAGGGCGCCACGCCACGCGAATCCTCCATGAGGGGCACGACGACGCTCGCGTATAGGGTCACGAACAGGACGACGATTATCCAGAGTGACTGCACCAGGCTGAACACGATATACGCGGGATGGATGCGATGCCGCCCCGGCGCGATACCGCCACCGGGGAGCATGGTTGGCACCGGCCCGCCAACCGTCGCCGTTGTCACCTGCGTTGGTGCCTGTGGCTGCGGCTGCGCATACGGGGGCTGCGGGTACGGCTGCGGCTGCACATACGGCTGCGGTGGCTGTTGCGGCTGCGGTGGTTGTTGCGGCTGTTGCGGCACCAGTGGCGGGAACTCAGACATCTTCCTGCGCCATCCTCGCGAGCACGGCTACCTGGTCGCGCAACGCGTCGGCCTGCTGTTCGCCAAGCCCGGGAATCTCATGCTCCCCCGCCGCCGTTGCGATGGTCACCGACGCCAGCCCGTTGAGCCGCATGATAGGCCCCTGTTTGGTGTCGACGTTTTGCACCCGTATGAGCGGGATGATGAGCCGCGTACGCCAGAGGATGCCCCGCAGAATATCAACCTCCTCAGGGTACACCTGATACCGCCACCGCAGGTGCCGCACCTTGGGCACAACGATCACACAAACGATGAACAGGACAACCGTCAAAGCAATAAGGGCTGCGAGCACAATACCCAAGACCGGCGCGGCCCCGGCAAAGTCTTGAACAATGTTGAACTGCGCCAACGCCCATATAAACCCAACGGCCAGCACGCAGATACCACACCACAACAGCACGTTTATAGTAGCCGTAAGCCGCCATACCCGCACGATCCTGCGGTCAAGCCGCTCGCTTGGTAGTTCACGCATGCACTTCTCCTTCTCTCAATCAGGCTACAGCAGCCCTATCGTAAGTACCCCGATCACTAGCAACACAACAACGAGGAAGACAAACATCGGGGTTCTAAAGGCAGCGCGGAAGGGCGCTGCAACAACGGGCGCGCCCGCTTTTCTCTGCAGGGCAATCTTTTTACGGTTGGCGATGAGAATGATTATGGAGGCAATGAAGCCAGCCAGAAAGAACCCGCTTATCGCGAGCTCGGGAACGCCGATGAGGGTAAGCCCAACCGCCATTCCGTTGTTGAGTATATGCAGGAGTATCGACCATTTGAGCGAGAAGCGCCCAGCCGTATAGGCAAGCAGCAGGCCGATGAAGACGGCAAAGACGGCCTGGAAGAGGATCATGTGGTAGAGGCCAAAGAGCAGTGACGAGACCACGATGGCGAAGTTGGCACCAAAGCGCTCAAGCTTGCGCATCACGGCGCCGCGGAAGACGATCTCCTCGGCGATGGGCCCTATGAGGACAGCGTACAACAGGCCGATGGGCGAGGAAAACAGAACACTCATGCCCTCCTCCATGACGTCGGTAAGGGAGCCACCCGCCTGTTCTACGACCGGCATGAACACGACCTGCAGCACAACCATGGCAAACTGGATGCCCAGAAACAGCACGAAGAGCTGGATAAGGACGGGGATGTTGATTCTCTCGCGTACCGCCGTTATGTCGGTGGTAAACAGCTTCTTGCCTCGAACAAAGAGCAGCCAAGGCAGGCTGAGCACGATCCCTGCAAGCGAGGCGACGGGCAGCGCATTGCTTGTTGCCTTCGTCATCGCCTCGAGGTAGACGGGGTCGCCCACAAGGTTTGAGTAGGCGCTGCCGCCCTGCTGCAGCGCATCCGTCGTCAACTGCAGGACAACGGGGTCGAAAAGCACAGCGATGACAGCCACGATGACGCCGAGGGCATTCATCGAGAAGATAAAGGCCGCCAGAGCCATACAGGTGACAAACAGGTCGCGCTGCAGCGCCTTCTTGTCTAACGCCGGTGCCGCCAACGGAACAAGCTGCTGGGGTTGCATGGGCAGGGGGTACGGCGGCTGCGGCTGCGGCTGCGGCTGCGGCTGCGGATAAGGGATCATATACGGTTCGTCAGCCATGTAACCACTCTCAAACGGGGTATCGCTCATCGGAATCTTCTGAATAACCAATGATATGGCAACGACAGCCCAATTCGACCGAGAATCATGGAACAAGTCGGTTACGGCTTGCATTTGCGAAATCTGGCAGACACAGATAGAATGTTGTCCCACATCAAATCGGGCGTTTGGCGCAGCGGGAGCGCGCTTCCTTCACACGGAAGAGGTCACTGGTTCAATCCCAGTAACGCCCACCACATTTTCTT
>JAITNB010000108.1 GCA_031290695.1 Coriobacteriales bacterium
CCTATGGAACGTAGGGACTTCGTCAGGGGTGTAGGGGGACTTGTAGTCGTCGCCGCGCTTGGGGGGATTGCGGGGCCACGCATCGTGCAGTCGCTTACTGGCAGCCCTGACCAGGGCAACCAAGCCAGCCAAATAGGCCAACCCGTATTCATCACGTCAAGCGGCATAGCGCCAGAAGCCGCCGTCGGTCCCGTCATGGCCGCAGATATTGAGCTGAGAGCAACCGCAGACGGTGCACAGGGCCACTACGACGGCGTCCACCTGTTCAACGTCGACGCGCTGGGGGCCCAACTCGTCAAGCTGGCAGACGGCAGCCGTACCATCGAGCAAATCGTCGCCAGCACCCAGGCAAGCAACCCTGCCTTCGCAACGCTCCCCGCCTCCAGTGCTGCTGCATTCTTCGTACAGTTGGGACAGGCAGGCTACCTGCAAAACCAGGTGTACGTCACCCTCTATGAGAACTGCGCCTGAGGCAACATGATGACCGCCACCGCATCCTCATCCCAGACCGCACTGAGACAGCCCCCTGAGCTTTTTGTCATCGAGGACGAGAAGGGGCCCATCCTCTACGCCCCGCTGCGCAGGGTCATGGCACGCGTCAACCACGATGCCGTCAGGATCGCCCTTGACCATGTGGACGACCCAGACTCCACCCCGGTACTCGATGCCAACGGCCAAACAGTTTTAGAGGCTCTGGAGAAGCACGGGTTCTTTGAGCGCCGCCTCTACCCCAGCCATGAGCCACAGTTCCGTCCCGCGCAGGTGACCCTGTTTCCCACAAACCGCTGCAACCTCCGCTGTAGCTACTGTTACGCCCAGGGTGGCGAAGGCGGCGACAACAACGAGCCGCTCACGGTCATGGACCTCGCAGCCGCTAAACGTGCCATAGACCTCGTGGCGCACAACGCCCAGGAGCTTGCGGCCGAGGGGCTGCCGTATAAGAACTTCCTCGTGAGCATACATGGCAACGGCGAGCCCTTCTGTGCCTTTGACACGCTGCGCGAGATCGTATTCTATGCCCAGGACGTGAGCGAGGCCCTCGAGTTCCCCGTTGTCTTGAACACGGCAACCAATGGCGTGATGGACGAGGAGCAGCTGGAGTTTTTAGCCGCCAACTTTAACAACGTGAACATATCCTTTGACGGCCTGCCCAGCCTGCAGGACGCCCAGCGCCCCCTCGCCAACGGCAAAGGCTCGTTTGCCCTGGTAGACCGTACGATGAAGCGCCTTGCGGCCGCGGGGGTGAACTTTGGCATCCGCGCTACGGTGACCAACGCCATGATAGCGCGCCTGGTAGAGATCACCAGCTTTGTGGCCAACAACTATCCCAGTGTCGAACAGCTGCACTTCGAGCCGGTATGGGAATGCGGCCGCTGCGTCACCTCCAACGACTCGCCGCCCACCGCTGAGGACTTCATTGCCAACTACCTTGCCGCCCTTGAGGTAGCGCGGGAGAAGGGCATACGCCTCGTGTATTCCGGAGCACGCCAAGACATGGTGACCGACGCCTTTTGCAAGGTCTCAAGCGGCTCGTTTACCGTGACGCCCACCGGCGATGTCACCGCCTGCTACGAGGTATCCTACAAAAGCGACCCTCGCAGTGAGCGCTACTTCTTTGGACGGTACGACCCTGAGCTTGGCACCTATGTGTTCGACCAGAAAACGCTTGACGCGTTGGCCCAGCTCAACGTGAAGAACATCCCCTTCTGCACCGATTGCTTCTGCCGCTGGCACTGTGCCGGCGACTGCGCCGCCAAGGTACTCGAAGGCAAGCAGCCACAAGACCACCAGGGCAGCCAGCGCTGCACCATCAACCGGCGGCTGACCTTGAACCAGATCCAACGCAAAATGGAGTGGAGTGATGTCGATGTCCAGCAACAACCAAAGTAGCGGGTACAACGACCGCGAGCCCAGCGGCGAGAACCCCAGCGCCCTGCCCAAGCCGCAGATCGAGATCATCGTCGACGGCAGCAGTATCTACAAGCCCGGCATGAAGTCGTTCTTCATCAATGAGGATGACGAGACCGCCACTATCAGCTCGTTGGGCGAGGGCGTTATAACCGGCGAGTTCTGCACCTGCGACGTGGTCTACACCACGCTGCCCGGCTCCACAACAGTCTGTAGCTGCGACACGGTGTGTGCCTGTGAGGGTGTCTGTAACTGCGTCAGCTACGTATCCTGCAGCTGCGACGGAGACTACTCATGCAGCTGCGTGAGTTACACCTCAACAAGCTGCTCGTGCCAGTCGGTAAGCTGCGGCAGCCCCTGCGCCTGCGTCCCGGTACATTAAGAAAGGGGAGAAGACCATGATTCCCAAAACGGCAACCGCCCCAGCCAGGCTGCTCGTCTGCCTCGCTGCACTGTGCCTCGCCCTTGCACTCGCAACTCTGACTGCCTGCGGCAACAGGCAGGATCCTGGCGCAACCGAAGGACCTCCAACAGTAGGAGAGGACGAGCCGGCAGTCCCAGACACCGTATGGGTTGCGCAGGAAATGCGCGATCCCTCAGAGTTGCTTGATGTGATGCAAGAGGGCTTTGAGGCATGCCAGGAGGCCAAGGCCTTCTCGCCCACAGACCCAGCTGCTGTTGAGGCTATGGTCGCTGCGGGCGAGATAGCCAGTCTTTTTGCACAGGGAAACCGCTACTACCGTAACGGCTCGTACAAGGAGGCGTTGGGCGCGTACGACGAGGTACTCGCCAGCCTTCCCAAGCACCTGGGGACCAACAACAACCGTACCCTTGCCCTGTTGCAACTTGGCCAAAGCGAAAAGGCGCTTGTCCAAGCGTCCAAGACACTCTACCTCTACCCTGAGGAATACGGCTGTGTGCTCAACTTCCAGATAGCCGCCAAAGCCGAAGGTTTTTCCGCTGCGGCAGTTCTTGAGGGAATGTCTTCACTCTATGAAGAATATGAAGACATATCGTCACCATTTGAAACTCGCTTTAACGACCATGAGGCACTGGTTGATGCCTCTAACTACAACAGCGTGGCTCAAAACATCGAGTTCCTTCTCAGTAAAAACGCAGATGACCTGCACACGACTGTCAACAACCTTAAGGGCCAGCTCTACACAACAGAGCTGTACACAGCAAATGACCCCGATACCTTGGCCCTTATAAAATACCTTGAAGGCGTTGAAGCGCTCCTTGCCACGCAGTAATGCCCACGACTGCGCTGATACGCCCTTTGTATAAGGGCGACGAGTCCGAGTTCCAGGAGCCTCTGGGTATCGAGAGGCTTGCGGGGTTCCTTGAGATGCGCGGCGTAGCGGTACGCCAGTTCGACCGCCGCCTTTTCGCGCGCGAACACAGCCCAGCGTTCTGGCAGGAGTTCGAGGAGGCCTTCCCTACCGGCCACTCCCCCAACCTCGTGGGCTTGAGCGTCATGACCGCCGAGGATGTGCCAGACGCCCTGCGCGTCATCTCCCGCATCAGCGCCCGCCACCCCCTTGCGCGCTTTATCGCGGGCGGCCTCTACGTCACTACCAACCCCGAGGCCGCCCGCACCCGCTTTCCTCCCCCTGTTCAGCTCGTCGCATACGAAGGCGAGCTGCCCCTGCTTGAGGCAGTGCTCAAACAGGAGCTCCCTGCTGCCAGCATCACCCCAAGCCCTGATACGCCGTCCAGCCCGGCGGTCCTGCACCGTGACGGCTGCTGCCCCAGCACTGTGGGTACGGAGAATGGCGGGCCACACGCGGGAGACCACACCCTTACCCCCAACGAGTGGGCACCGGCCAGCCGCCCCAACTTTGAGCGCTATGTACGGCTGGGGTGCGCCATCAGCTTGCAGAGCACACGCGGATGCCAGGGGTCGTGCAGCTTCTGCGCCACGCCTGAGCTTCCCCTGCCCTACCGGTGCTGGCGTGGCAGGGCTATAGCGCTCGTAGCCAACGAGGTCGAGGCGCTCACGGCGCGGGCGCGAGCAGCGGGGCTTCTCCCCATCTTCAACTTCGTGGACGACGACTTTGGCAGCCTTGGGCGCATCGAGGAGCTCAGTGCCGAGCTCCAGCGCCGAGACCTGCACATCGCCTACGCGCTGCAACTGCGCGTAGGGGCGCTCCTGGGGCAAGAACGGCTTGCCGAGCGCCTTGCCGCTTTGAATAGGGGCGGCTTCACACGCGTATTCCTGGGCGTAGAATCACTGTGCGCCAAGACCCTCAAAAACTGGAACAAGCCCTACCCCACCAACGGCCTTCCCGCTGTCTTTAACGCGCTGCGGCTGGCAGGAATCAGCGCCCACATAGGCTACATCCTCTGGCACAGCAGCAGCACCGTTGAAGGCGCACGTGAAGAGGCCCGCCGTCTGTGGGAGATGGGGCTTTACTGCCCTAAGGTGGCAGAGAGCCGCATGGTGCTCTTTCCCGGTAGCAGGCTCCATCGCCAGTCCCAGGCAAGCGGCCTGCACAGCCACAACGCGCGGTGGGAGCCACTGGAGCCTGAGGTCGAGGGCTTTTATCACAGTCTCAGCAACAGGCTCCGCCCCCTCTACGATGTATGGAAGGAAGGCGCCGTCCTCGCCCCCTGGCTAGCGGCCCAGGCCCACCTCACCAATAACCCCACCGCCCTGCATGAGCTCAACTCCATCCTCACCCAGTGCGACCGTTACTCCTACCAGGGCCTCGTTAACAGCGTGTTCCCCAAAGACCTTCCCGAGATAGCGTCTGAGCTTATGAGCAGAGTTCGGCGGATACAAAGCGCAGTGCTCGCGTGAGGTACGTCGCCCCTCTCTGCGCGCCTGACGAGGTTGCTGCCCTTGTGGAGGCGGGAGCGAGCGAGCTGTATTGCGGGCTGCTTGAGCCCTGGTGGCAAGAGCGCTATGGCAACCACGACAGTGTGAGCCGCCGCCAGGGTGCGGCAAACCTCGCTTCGCGCGATGAGCTCGCACACGTCGTTGAGCAGGCAGCGCAACGCAAGGTACCCGTCTATCTCACCGTGAACGTGCGCTACACCGAGCCACAGCTCGACTACCTGGTAGGCCTCTGCACCGCCTTCGAGAAGATGGGCGGCACGGGACTTCAAATATCGGACATCGGCCTGCTCAACCGCCTGAAAGGCACCACGTCGCTGCGTCTGTGCCTCTCGCTTCTGGCGGTGGCTGACAACATCCCCACCATCGATGCCTTCCACTCCCTCCTGGGCATCAGCCGCGTCGTCCTCCCCCGCTTCATCACGCCCCGTGAGGCCGCAGCGCTGCTCGCGCCCTTCCCAAGCCTTGAGGCAGAGGTCATGGCCTTCTTTGACAAATGCCCCTTCGTCGATGGCTACTGCCGCAACTATCACGGTGTTGCCTATCCCACGTGGACCGGCGAGGACACGCAAGGCCCACCCCCGCTTTACACCTTCGACACAACCTTTGTCACCCATTCCTGCCTAGGTACAAAACAGCACTATCTCCAATCACACCCCTGTGCAGCCTGCACCTTGCCCCGCTTTGAAAAGGCTGGCGTGGGCTTCTCAAAGATAGGCGGCCGCGGTAGGCCGCTCGCCAGCCGCATTAGCGCGCTTCGCTTTCTCAAACAAGCTGCGTCCCTCCCCGACAACGCAGGTCGCGCCCTGCTCTATAAACAAAGCTTTGACCAGCACTGCCAATGCTATTACGAGGAGGCGCAGCAGCAGCGAACGTGCATCTCTCCCGTTACCGCAACCCTGCCCCCCACTGGTGTGTGGCTCGGGTTCCAGGCGCAGCCGCCGGCTGGCTGTGAGCGGGTATATATTGGCAGCGAGACTGACCGAGCAACTGTTGGGAGGCTGCTCGAAAACTGGGAATGGGTCGCATCGTTGGCACCTCCCGTGACTTTGGTGCTCCCGCCCTTATCCCAGGGACAACTCGACAGCCTACACCTGTTAACACGCCTGCTTAACGCGGAACCGCACAGCGGTATGCGCCTGTGCCTGAACGATGTGGGCTCGTTGCATGCCGCATACAGGAATCGAGAGAAAGGCGCGCCCTACGCCCTCAGCATCGGCACCCTGCTTGCCCGCGTAGACGATCCCGCAGCCTACGCACGCTTCCTCGACCCCAACATGAACCCCCAACGCACGGTTGTTGGCCCAGACGAGCGCCCACGGCTGCTCACCTGGGCACCTCCCCCCAAAGAACTTGTCCGCCACTGGCACAGCCCCTCCGCCCTCGAGCCCTCGGCCCGCAGCTTCTTTGAGCAGATACTCGGCGAGCAGGAACTCATCTATGAGTTCTCGTGACCTTTAAGAGCACATTTAAACCCGCAAACCGTCTCAGATGATAAGCACATAGGGGGAGAAGGCCAAAAGGGTTCCTTTGGCCGCTATAGTATTTGTCACGTTGATGGGTGCGTCGCATCCCAGTTGTTGTATTGGGTTGTCAGACTGCTCTTTTGGGCGTTGAGGTTGGCAATCCTCGCGTTGATATCTATCAACTCAAAATATATGTCGTTGAGTCTCAACCTATTTTCGGCTCCGTAGCTTATGATTGCATCTGTGCTCTCCTGGAAAAGCTCCTGTACCTTGTGTACCTGAGAGCCTTCCCAGGT
>JAITNB010000123.1 GCA_031290695.1 Coriobacteriales bacterium
GCGCCTGTTGGCTCAAGCACGCTCACGAAGCGCTATACCCTGGGAATCTCGCCCGCAACGGTGCGCAACGAGCTCATGGGGCTCGAAGAGGGGGGCTATGTGCGCTCGCCGCATGTGTCAGCAGGGAGGGTTCCCACCATCACGGGGTACCGCAGCTTCGTCAACAGCTTGCTGTTGAGCGAGGACGTAGTGGCTGACGGGGAGATACACGCATTGCGGGCGGCTTTGACGCGGGGGTACCGCGGGGTCTCGGTGAGCATGGAGACGCTAAGGGAATCTCTCATCGAGGCATCACAGCGCATCGCCGACTATACGCAGTGCCTCTCGCTTATCTGGGTGCCGTATGTGAGCGGGTTCGTGTTTTACCGGGGGATGCCGCTGCTGCTTGCACAGCCGGAGTTCCGCGACGCCAATACGGCAATACCGCTCGTCCGCCTCCTTGAGGACACCGGCGGCTTGGTGCGCGTTCTCATGGGCAGCAGCGAGGGCGGCAGACTGTATGTGAGGATAGGCAGCGAGAACGCCGAGACCGACCTTCGCTCGTTCTCGGTTGTCGCATCGGGTTTTGGCAGGCCGCAGGCACAGGGGGTTGTCGCGGTGTTTGGGCCAACGCGCCTGGATTACCGCAAGGCCATCAAGGCTGTCTGGCATGCGTCACGTGCGCTTGCGACAGCCGCCAACTGATCAATCAAAGGGGTTGTGAGTGGCAACAGATTACTATGAGGTCCTTGGAGTAGGCAAAGAGGCAACAGAGGCCGAGGTAAAGAAGGCGTTCTACAAGAAGGCGCGCGAACTGCACCCCGACGTCAACAAGGCGCATGATGCCGAGGACCGCTTCAAGGAGCTTAACGAGGCCTACGACGTGATCTCCGACGGCAACAAGCGCGCGCAGTACGACCGCTACGGCAAGGTAGGGAGTGCCGGTGGCGGGGCCGGCGGCTACCAGTACGTTGACTTTAGCGACCTGTTTGGCGGCGGGTATGGCATGGGCGACCTGTTTAGCCAGTTCTTTGGTGGGGCTGCCCAAGGACGCGCTGCCGTGCGCAAAGAGGGCCGCGACATGGGCGTGGGGCTGCGCCTTACGCTTGAGGAGGTCGCCACCGGCGTCAAGAAGGAGATCGTCTACGACCGTCTCGCCCCCTGCGAGTCCTGCCACGGCAGCGGCGTAGGCGAGGGCGGCAGGACGGTCGACTGTGCCAACTGCCACGGTACCGGCCGTGTTGTAAGCATCCAACGCACCTTCCTCGGCGACATGCAGACCCAGGCGACCTGCCCCGAATGCCACGGCACCGGCAAGACCATCGACATCCCCTGTCCCGACTGCGAGGGCCAGGGCCGTCTGCCCGACCGCCAGCGCATCACCATCGAGGTCCCGCACGGGATACGCGATGCCCAGCAGTTGCGCCTCTCCGGCTATGGCGAGGCCGGTATGCACGGCGCCCTTGCCGGCGACCTCATCGTGACGGTGCGCATCGACGCACATCGCCTGTTCAAGCGCGAGGGAGACGCCCTCCACACCCGCATCGAGATCTCCGTCACGCAAGCGGCACTGGGCGCGACGGTCGAGGTAGACGGCATCCTCCCGGCCGAGAAGGTCGAGGTCGCCATCCCCACCGGCTGCCAAAACGACCAGACTGTGCGTGTGAAGGGCAAGGGCATGCCGGTATTCAAGCGCGAGGCCCGAGGCGACCTGTTTGTGCATGTGGCGGTTATCATCCCTAAGAAGCTCAGTAAGCGGCAGCAGGAGCTCCTTGAGGAGCTTGCCGCCGAGTTTGGCGAGGAGGCCAACAGCAGGAAGGGCCCCATGCAGCGCATCAAAGACGTGCTCTCGTAACGCCGGCGCACTCATGTCGCTGCCACATTTCCTCACCGGCCAGCCCTTTGAAGAACCTGCGGAGACAAACGGGCTGCTTCCTCTCGAAGAGCGCATCCTCAAGCATATGGCCGCGGTGCGCCTTGCCGTTGGCGAGCACTTCTCCCTCTCTGACGGCAACGGCACCGGCCGGGAATACGAGCTCCTCTCTCCGCTGCATAAGGGCGACGGAAAGGCAGAGGTGCAGTTTGTGCGCTCGTTGGCGCGTGGGCCGCGTGCACATCTGACCTTGGTGCAGGGCATCTCGGTAGGGGAGCGTATGGACCAGGCGGTGCGCATGGCGGCTGAGCTTGGGGTGGCGCGCATCATACCGTTCCTGTGCGAGCGGTCGACCGTGCATATCGATACGCACGACCGTCCCCGTAAACGCGATCGCTGGCAACGCGTGGCCCTTGCCGCCGCAGAGCAGGCAGGGCTGCTTGACCTGCCAGTGGTCGAGGAGCCACAGGGACTGGACGCCACCCTCTCGCAGCTTTGCGGCTACGATGCCGTTATTTGTGCCTGGGAAGAGCCGGGCGGCGTATCCCTGCATGAGGCCCTCGCGCCGGTGCGCACGGGACCATTACCCCTAACGGCCGCGCTCTTCATCGGCCCCGAAGGCGGCCTCACCCTGGGCGAGGTCGACACGCTGCGTGGCGCAGGGGCAACGGTCGTCACCCTGGGCGACACCATCCTGCGCACCGAGACGGCCGCCGCTGTTGCAAGCGCCTTGGTGCTCTATGAGCTTGGCGGGCTTGGCAACGTCGATGCCTAGGGGCTTTTGTGTGCATAACCTGGGCTGCAAGGTAAACCGTGTCGAGGCCGACACCTTGGCAGCAACACTCATCGCAAGCGGTGCGAGCCCCGTTGAAACCTCGGATGCCGCTGTCATCATCGTCAACACCTGCACCGTCACCGCCGAGGCAGGCGCCAAGGCCCGCAAGGCGGTACGCCAGGCGCTCAAGGCGCCACAGTCCCCCTGGGTCATCGTGACGGGCTGCGCGGCCGTGGCCGAGCCTGCCAGCTACGAGCGTTTGGGCAGCAAGGCCATAGTCCTGCCCGATAAGAACGAGGCTACTGCCCAAGCCCTTGAGATCCTTGAGACAAAAGGCACTTCTTTGTGCCCCTCACGCACCGGCCCCGCCTTCAATACCCGTGTGGGCATCAAGGTACAGGACGGCTGCGACAACCGGTGTGCCTTCTGCATCGTGAGCACGGTGCGCGGGCCGGCGCGTTCGGTGCCGTTGGCGCAGGTGCTGCGCGAGGCTTCGTCAATCGAGGAGCAGGGCGCCCGCGAGCTGGTTGTCACCGGCATCAACCTCGGGCGCTACCATAGCAGCGGTGCAAACCTCGCCGCGCTGCTCGAAGCACTGCTCGCCGCAACGCAGGATGTGCGTTACCGGCTCTCTTCCATCGAGCCCCCCGACCTCACCGATGAGCTCCTCGGCCTCATGGCCCGTGCAGAAGGGAGGGTGTGTGCCCACCTGCATGTGCCCCTGCAGTCGGGTGCCGACGAGGTGCTAAGGGGGATGGGCCGCCACTACCGCACCGCGTTCTACCGTGACCGCATCAGCTCTGCCCGTAATATGTTAAACCATATAGCAATAACAACCGACCTCATAACCGGCTTCCCCGGCGAGCTGGAGGCCCATCACGCCGCCACGCTGCAACTCTGCGAGGAACTCCAGTTCTCACGCCTTCACGTATTCAGGTACTCGCGCCGCCCGGGAACCCCTGCTGCGACCATGCCCAACCAGGTTGCTCCCAACACGGTGGCCGCCCGCGCAAAGGAGCTTCGCGACCTCTCCCAACAGCTCGCTGCCGCAGACGCGGGGCGCAGGGTGGGCACCTGTGAGCGTGTGCTTGTCGAGCGCAAGGGCACAGGCACCAGCGAGAGCTACCATCCCGTCACTGTTCCTAAACAAGCGCAACGGGGTTCCTTACTCTCGATGCGTTTCACCGGTTCCCGTGATAACCTGTTAACAGGCACCATTATCCAGTGAAAGGACGCATAGTTGGAACATGCCCAGGTATCGCTCACCATCCCCAACGGCCTTGACGGGGCGCGCCTTGTAGGCGTCAACGATGTATTCCTCCGTGCTATCGAGGAGCGCTTCGACGCGCGCATCACGTTCAAGGGTGACCGCATCGACATCAGTGGCGGGGCGCTTGAGATACAGATGCTCACTGCGCTCTTCTCCGACATGATAAAGCTTGTGGGGGAGGGCCATGACTTCACCATCGAGGAGCTGTTGCAGTCCATCGACCTCATCCGCAACGGCGAGTTCGCGCCGTCCATCCTGCGCGAGGACATCCTGCTCACCTACCGCGGCAAGGCGATTCGCGCCAAGACCGGCGGGCAGAAGCGCTACGTTGACGCGATACGCAGTAACACCGTGACCTTTGGCATTGGCCCGGCTGGTACCGGCAAGACCTACCTCGCAATGGCGATGGCCGTCGCTGCGCTCAAACGCAAGGAGGTGGGCCGCGTGATCCTCACACGTCCCGTGGTCGAGGCGGGGGAGTCGCTGGGCTACCTCCCCGGCACCCTCAACGAGAAGATCGACCCCTACATCCGCCCGCTCTACGACGCCCTCTTTGACATGACCGACATGGAGCGCGGCAACCAGCTCATCGAGCAGGGCGTTATCGAGATCGCCCCGCTCGCCTTCATGCGCGGCCGCACCCTCAACGACAGCTTCATCATCCTCGACGAGGCCCAGAACACGACCCCCGACCAGATGAAGATGTTCCTTACCCGCCTGGGCTTTGGCTCCAAGATGGTCATAACTGGCGACGTGACCCAGCTCGACCTGCCCAAGAAGGTCAGCGGCCTCAAGAGCGTGCGCCACATCCTCGAGGGCCTGCGCGACATAACCTTTGTCGACCTCACCGGCAAGGACGTCGTGCGCCACTCCCTCGTCCAACGCATCGTCGCCGCCTATGACGAGGCAGAACAAGCAGCGGAGAAGGACGGGTGCGCCTGATGCACATAGCCGTCCATAACCGCAGCAACGAGCCTCTTTTGCTCGACACCCTTGAGACTCTCGCGCAGTTTGTCCTCACGCAGGAGCACGCTCCCGCAGCCGTCGAGCTTGCGGTCTCGCTTGTGAGCGTCGATGAGATACACGGCCTCAACCGCCGCTACCGCAACATCGACGCCCCTACCGACGTCCTCTCCTTTGAATGTGACGATGCCAACGAACAGCCCGCGCGCGACGGCGAGCCCCTCCTGCTCGGCGACGTCATCATCGCCCCCGCCGTCGCCCGTGAACATGCCCGCGACTTTAACTCCACCTTCGATGACGAGATGGCCCTCATGCTCACGCATGGCATCCTCCACCTGCTGGGCTACGACCACCTCGATGACCGTGAGGCCGAGCACATGGAGGCCCGCGAGAACGAGCTCCTAGCGTTATGGGGTGTCCAGTGAGCGAGCGCAGCCAACATACCGCGCTGGCACATGCCTTCAAGTATGCGCTCGACGGCATCCTCTATGCAATGCGCTCACAACGCAACCTCAAGATCGAGCTGGCCGTTGCGGTATTGGCGCTCATCGCCAATACCGTGTTGCGGCTCACACCCATCGAGTGGGCGGTGATCCTCGTCCTCATCGGGCTTGTCCTGGTGTTCGAGCTTCTCAACACGGCACTTGAGACACTCGTCGACCTGGTGACCTCAGACATACACCCCCTGGCCAAGATAGCCAAAGACCTGGGTGCCGGTATGGTCCTGCTCCTCGCCCTGGTCTCGGTCATCGCAGGCCTCATCATCTATGCCAACGCCCTCATTCGCCTAGCAGGATAACAGATGACCTCTCCCAACTCCTTACAAACTTCCTTTCGCAGCGGCTTCGTCACCCTCGTTGGCCGCCCCAATGCGGGCAAGTCGACCCTCATCAACGCCGTGATGGGCAAGAAGGTCGCCATTACCTCAAACACGCCCCAAACCACCCGTCATCGCTTTCGCGCGGTGCTCGACACGCCACAGTTCCAGCTGGTACTTGTCGACACCCCTGGCCTCCATAAGCCCAAGGACGCGTTGGGCGAGGAGCTCAACCACTCCACGTTCAAGGCGCTTGAGGCAGTGGACGTCGTTGCCCTTCTCGTCGATGTGAGCAAGCCCTTTGGCAGGGGGGATGCCTGGGTTGTCGAGGCCATCCGACCCTCCAACGCCCGCAAGGTCCTCGTCATATCCAAGGCCGACCTCGCACAGGGCGGCGAGGCCCAGGCCCAGATCGCCCGTGCCCGCGCGCTCATGGACTTCGACGACGTGATCCTCGTAGGCGCACTCGACGGCACCAATGTCGATGCCTTCGTGCAGACGGTATGCGCATTGCTCCCCGAGGGCCCCCGTTGGTTTCCCGCCAACATCGGCACCGACCAGCCCGTCGAGGTCATCATCGCCGAGTTCATACGCGAGAAGATACTCCTCACCACTTTCGACGAGGTACCCCATGCCGTAGGCGTGCAGGTGGACGAGCTCGAACACAACGAGAAGCGCAAGCTCTACCGCATCTATGCGACCATCTACGTCGAACGCGACTCCCAAAAAGGCATCATCATTGGCAAAAGTGGCGAGCACATCAAGGCCATAGGCACCCAGGCCCGCGTTGACCTCACCCACTTCCTCGCCGCCAACGTCTACCTCGACCTTCGTGTAAAGGTTCGCAAGAACTGGCGCAAAGACGCCAACCAGATACGAAGGTTTGGCTATGGGGAAGGGCTCTAGAAGCTCACTGTTTGCGCGCACCTCGTCGCGGTTGCGTATGGTGCGTTGGGCATGGGTGCGGTTTGTGGTCAAGCTGCAAACGTAGAGCCATAAATCGCATGTGCCAGTTGGGCGTTGTTCATCGTATAGAGGTGGATGCCGTCGACACCGGCCTCGAGGAGGCCGTTTATCTGGTTGATTGCGTAGTCGATGCCGGCGGCGCGCAGGGCAGCGGGGTCGTCGTAGCGTTGCAAGAGGGCGTCGAGTGCGGGAGGGATATGAGCGCCGCACAGGGTGGTCATCTTGAGTATCTGGCCTTTGCTGGTCACCGGCATGATACCGGCCTCGACCGGTACCTCGATGCCAGTGCGCCTGATGGCATCCACAAAGCGCAGGAAGTCGTCGTTGTCAAAGAACAGCTGGGAGATGAGATGCGACACGCCGGTATCGACCTTACGCTTGAGGTTGACAATGTCGGCAGCAAGGCTGGTTGCCTCGGGATGCCCCTCAGGGTAGCAGGCGCCGATGATGTTGAAGTCGCCCTGTTCGGCGATGAAGGCGACCAGCTCGTTGGCGTGCGCGAAATCCTGTTTGGGTGCGGCCTGGGGGTTGCGGTCGCCGCGCAGGGCCAGGATGTTGTCGATCCCCTCGCTCCTCATGCGGCCAAGTGCCGTGAGCACCTCTTCTTTTGAGAGGTTGATGCCTGGCAGATGGGCTACTCCCTCGATGCCATACCGGTGGCTGATAAGCGCAGCGACCTCAACCGTTGCATTGTTGATGGCCGTCCCGCTGGCCCCACAGGTCACACTGATGAAATCGGGCTGCAGGTCGCGCAGGTCGCCGAGCGTACTGTAGAGCTCCTCAACGGGAACGGTATCCTTGGGAGGAAATACCTCAAGTGAGAAGAGCGTCTTCTCACAAAACAATTGATTGATTTTCACGTGTTTGCTTCCCCTTGCTTCCTCACTCGTGCTACATTCGACAAAGCGGTCATGCTACTATATCTTGACTTTATCAACAAGGTTGCGCCAGGTGACTGGCTACAACTGGCTGCGACGCCAAAGGATGCCATGCCCACCTACTCAACACAGGCACTCGTGCTCAAGAAGACCAAACTCGGGGAGACCGACCTTATCATCACGCTCTTCTCCGCAGAGGGAAGACAGGTCAAGGCCGTTGCCAAGGGGGCGCGTAAGCCGGGGTCGCGGCTGGGGGCGCACCTTGAGCTCTACAGTGTCGTCGACCTGCTGTTGCACACCGGCAAGTCGCTTGACATCGTCACCGAGGTGCGCACCGTCACCTCAAACAACGCCTGTCGCAAGGACGTTGAGCACTCGGCAGGTGCCGCAGTTATCGTCGAGCTGCTTGAGAAGGCCTCGCGCGACGGCACGGTTGAAGAGCGCCTCTTCCCGTTGAGCGTCGAGGCCCTGCGCTGTGTAGGCGAGGTGGGGGAGGAGGGCATCCCCCTCATCGTGGGCGCGGCCATCCTCAAAGTCGTCGCACAACTGGGGTTTCGCCCGGCACTCAGGGAATGTGCGGTCTGTGGCACACCCCGCAACGGCGACGCACGTGCTGGCGCAGACTTCTCCTGCTCCCAGGGAGGCGTACTGTGCGAGGAGTGCTGCAGTGGAGAAGCCCATGCCGTATCCGAGCCTATAGACGCTGCGACCCTCACCTGGCTCCAGGCCTGCCTGAGCACCCGGTTTGCCGACCTCGCCTGTTATTGCGGTGCCGATTATGCGCGAATCGGCGCCCGCCTCCTCCTGCTTTCCCAGGAATGGATGCAAACGCACCTGCTCATCGGCCTCAAATCACTCGATTTTCTCCAAGGCTTCATTGCCCCGGGCAAGGGCTAGTTGTCCTTGAGCGCCTCGCCCTTTGTCTCAAGGCCAAAGACACCTACAACAAGGGCAACAATGACGAATACGGCGGTGAGAACCATGAACACGTAGGTAAACCCATGTCCGGCACCAAATGCCGTGTAGAGAAGCGGGACCAGCATGGGGGCGATCAATGCCCCAATGCGGCCAAAGGCCATTGCCCAGCCAGTGCCGGCACCGCGTATGTCGGTCGAGTACATCTCGGGGGTGTAGGAGTAGACGCACCCCCAGGTACCCAGCGCAAAGAAATAAAGGAGACACCCAAAGGCCAAGGCCTGTGAAGGGACGATGGCCTGCCCAAAGAGCCAGGCCGCGAATGCGGTACCCAGAAGGAATACGGTGAGGACGGGCTTGCGCCCGAGTTTCTCGATGAGGAGGCCGGCGACAAAGTAGCCGGGCAGCTGTGCCAGGCACATGATGAGGGTAAACTCAAAGCTCGTCGTCATGTCGAGGCCCCGCTGGGTGAGGAGGGTGGGCGTCCACAGGACAAAGCCGTAATAACCAAAGTTGATGCCAAACCAGATGACCCAGAGCACCAGTGTCGCGCGCAGATGCCGCTTGCCCCACAGCTTGCCAAAGGACTTGAGGAGAGGGGCGGGCCTCTGTGCGACAGGCGGCCCTCCCTCCTGTGGTGCGGGTGCCTCGATACCTGCCTCGCCCTCCATCGTGCGCACCAGCTGGTCGGCCTCGTCGTGCCTGCCGCGCATCTCCAGGTAGCGGGGGGACTCGGGGATCGCGACGCGCAGGACCGCCGCAAACAGCGCGGGCACGGCACCGATGAAGAAGGCAACGCGCCACCCGTAGAGGGGGATTGCAAGATAGGCGACCAGGGCAGCCACGATCCAGCCCCAGGCCCAGAAGCTCTCAAGGAACACGACATTGCGGCCGCGCTTGGCAACCGGCGAGAACTCGCTCACCAGCGTTGACGCGGCCGGCAGCTCGCCGCCGAGGCCAAAACCGGTGATAAAGCGGCACAGCAGGAGCATTTCGTAGTTGACCGCGAATCCGCAAAGCGCGCTTCCTGCGCTGAACAGCACCAGCGTAGACACGATGACCGTGCGACGCCCCAAACGGTCGGCCACTATGCCCGAGAGCGCCGCGCCAAAGATCATCCCCAAAAGGCCTGCACTGCTCAGGATGCCCTTTTGTGCGGTACCCAACTCCCAGTCGATACCTATCGACGCGATGACGCCGCTTACCATCCCTTGGTCCATGGCGTCAAAGAGCCACCCAATACCCGCCAAGAAGATGACCTTTCGCATGGTCGGTGTCATTGGCAACGCGTCAATCCGCTTTGCAATGCTCATGGGTGCTCCCTTTTTGCAAATCGTATACCGGCAAAAAAGCTATACTAAACCATTGT
>JAITNB010000038.1 GCA_031290695.1 Coriobacteriales bacterium
TCTCCCAACGGTTATCTTAAAAAGGCCAGGAGTAGGGTATCCTCCTGGCCAGTTGTGCCGATGGTGCGCGATATTGGATTTGAACCAATGACCCCTACCGTGTCAAGGTAGTGCTCTCCCCCTGAGCTAATCGCGCATCGTGCCGTGTAGGACGGCGAAGGATAGTGTAGCAGACTTAGCGGGCGCTTCAAACCTTTTTTCATAAAAGGCTTGCGTCAATCGTTGAGCTTCCGTAGAATAACACTTTGCGTTTGCGGACATGGCTCAGCTGGTAGAGCACCACCTTGCCAAGGTGGGGGTCGCGGGTTCGAATCCCGTTGTCCGCTCCATTGGTAGCGAGCCGGTCAGACGTTGTATAAGCGCGTTTGACCGGCTTTTTAATGGCGACGTGGCCAAGAGGTAAGGCAGAGGCCTGCAAAGCCTTTACCACCGGTTCGAATCCGGTCGTCGCCTCCACGATAACCACAGGCCAACAGGTTTTCAATGTTGGCCTGTTCTCATTTCTGAGGCGCAAGACCTCTATGTTTTATAACAGTAACGTTAACGGTGCATTTGCCATTGTTGTCTTGTTACCTGCCTGGCAGCTTCCTCAGATAATCGACAACAGCCCGTCAAGCCCTTCGATGCGGATAAGCCCGGCATCCCCTCCCCCGCTGCCATCCCGATCCAGATAAACCGGCGTTATCCCTGCCTGCCGAGCCCCAGCAACATCGGCATAGAGGTGGTCGCCCACATGCATCGACTCCTCGGGAACAGCCCCCATGCGCTCAAGGGCCAGCTCGAATATCTCCGGCATGGGCTTATGCAACCTCACGACGGCCGACGAGATAATAACCGAAAAGAAGCGGCTCATGCCCAAGCCTGTTATAACGTCTTCCAGGCTGGAGTCCCAGTTGGATATGAGCCCCATCCTTATCCCCCTGCGCTGCAGGGCCTCAAGCGTTGGGATGACCTCGTCGTATGGCTTCCAGCTTGCAGCGGTGAAGTAGCGCTCGTGGACGAGGGTGCCAATAGCCAGGCCATGCTCGCCCAGGCCCACCAACTCGCATAGATAGCGGTACATCTCTATCCATATCTGCGTGGCCCTCGTATCGTCCGACCAAAACGTGTCGTCCTCCTCGTAAAGTTCCTCGTAATGCCGGTAGACGGCCGGCATATGCCTCTCGACGTCTGCGGGGTCGAGTGTGACGCCAACACGTGCAGCAGCCTCGGTGAAGACCGTGGCCTCGCTGATTGCCGGAGTGAGGAGCGTCTGCCCCACATCGAAGAACACGGTGCGGCAGCGGTGCGCCGGTTGGGTGGTTGGTGCCGGTTGGGTGGTTTGCGCCGATTGGGGGGCGGTGTCGTGTTCGCTCATGCGTCGCCTTTCAGTCGTTGGGTGTCGTCGTTTGGCTCGATGTGTATGGTGATGTCGACAATAGCGGGGTACTCCTGCTGCAGGTCCCGCTCGATATTCTCCGCAAGCTCATGGGCATCGCATACGGTCATGAGGGGGTCCACGAGGATATGGAAGTCGAGGTACACCTCGGACGGCGTGCCGCGCGTGCGTATGCGATGGCACTCCTGGACGCCCGTGCGGCGGCTGGCGACGCGCTCGATGTCCTCGGCGGGGATACGGGCGCTGTCGGAGAGCGTGGTGCCTACGCGCCTGAATACCCGCCAGGCCGTGTAGAGGATGATGACGCTCACCGCCAGCGCGACGATGCTGTCAGCGTTTTTGAGGCCCACCTGCGCCAGCGCAAGGCCGATAAGGACGCCGAGGGAGACGAGCACGTCTGAGAGAGTATGGGCGGCATCTGCGGTGAGGAGCTCGCTTGAGGCGCGCTTGGCAGCGTGGCGCTCAAAGAGGGTGATGCCGCCGTTGACGGCCATGGTTGCGGCCATGATGGCAAAGGAAGCGGGAGTGACGATGACGGAAGAGGTGCCAGAGAGCAGGGCTGAGACGGCCCCGTACCCCACCGTCACGGCCGCCATGAGCAAAAGGACGCCGATGATGGTCGACGAGAAAGTCTCGAACTTGGCATGGCCATACGGGTGGCTCTCGTCTGCGGGACGGCTCGCAAGGGTTATGCCCACCAGCCCAACAACGTTGCCCGCACCGTCGAACAGCGAATGGATGCCGTCTGCCTGCATGGCCGCTGAGTGTGTATAGAGCCCATAGAGGAGTTTTGCCATCGAGACGGCGAGGTTGACAAAGAGGATGCCCCAAAGCACGCGCTTGATATACCGTATGCGCGTCTGGCGGCCTGACCTGCGTTCGTTTTCTTGTTGAATCATGGGTTACATGATAGCAGGAATATGAATCCTGATGTCTCAAATGCGCAGTTATTGATGTGCGGTAAGATACGTAAAGGGAAACCTGCCCTGAAATCCCCTTTGCATTATACCCGTTTTGTTCAGGCGGCAACCTTATCGGGAAGCACCTTGTACATCTTGAAGTATCCCTCTTCACTTGAAGCATCGGCGAGCAGTCTATAGCCGCTTTTTTGGTAGGTAGCTACAAGCTGCTCTTTACAGTCCAAATAGATGGTGCGCCCGCCTACATATTTGCGAGCAAGTTCAATAAAGTTCTCACACTCAAATAACAACGCCTCCCCATCAATGAAGTCTGAGCTATAGCGGTCGTCGCGCGCAAGCTGGGCAACGAGCAAGCCCGGGAACGCCTTAAAGGAATTACGTCCAGGTTTTGATCCCAGCACTCTCTCTTTACGACTGTTGCTGATACTTTCATAGTTAGTTGCTGTGATGGCGAGGGTAAAGAACGCTGCAATGAGCTGCGCGGCACCAGGTGTTACTACAGCAGTGTCGATAACAAGGTAGGTTCGGCTGAAGCCCTTAATCTCGTAGCCGAGAGCCTTGTTGCGAATAAACCCTTCAAGTTCCTTATCGCGCGAACAGGCAAATCCTCCGAGACGTTGTTCAAGGGATTTAAGCTGTTCTTCAGTGTCCATCAAATCGCCGATGGGGATTACTTCGTAGCTCACTTCTCGCGATCCTCCCGTAACCAGACTTCCATAATCCTCTGAGCATCCTCTTTTGTGCCGTGCTTAAACAGCCCGGTCGGTTGACCAAAGGGGCGGTCATTAGCGGTTTTTGTGGACTCGATAATCCGATCTGCCATGTCGTTGTCCAACACAACAATTTGTCCAATGCTTGAGGTTGCCACGCTG
>JAITNB010000053.1 GCA_031290695.1 Coriobacteriales bacterium
CCCTGCGCCTGTACCGCTGTGATGGCGATGACGCCTACTATGTCGTCGGCAGAGCAGCCACGCGAGAGGTCGTTGACCGGCCGTGCGATACCCTGCGTGACAGGCCCGTACGCCTCTGCCCCGGCAAGCCGCTGTGCCAGCTTGTAGCCGATATTGCCCGAGTCAAGGTCGGGAAACACCAGCACGTTCGCATTGCCGGCAACCGCGTTCCCCGGTGCCTTTGACGCGCCGATTGACGGCACGATGGCGGCATCCAGCTGGAACTCGCCGTCGAGCGCCAGCCCCGGCGCCTTCTCCAAAGCAAGTCGTGCTGCCTCCCTCACCTTGTCGACCGAGGGGCTCTTGGCGCTTCCCTTTGTCGAGTGCGAGAGCAGGGCGACCACCGGCTCGGCCTCGAGGAGGCCCTTGAACGACGCAGCCGAGCTCAACGCAATCTCGGCGAGCTCGGCGGCGCTGGGATGCTGTACCAGCCCGCTGTCGGCGAAGATAAACGCGCCGTCCTTGCCGTAGGGGCAGTTGGGCACGACGATGACAAAGAATGCGGAGACGAGCGAGGTGTCTGGCGCGGTCTTGAGTATCTGTAGGCTCGGCCGCAGGACATCGCTGGTGGCATGGGCGGCGCCGGCGACCATGCCACCAGCCTTGCCAAGTGCCACCATCATCACGCCATAGTAAAGCTCGTCGGTGACGAGTTCGCGTGCCTGGTCGAGCGTGAGGCCCTTTTCCTTGCGCAGCCCGTAGAGCGCCTGCGCATACTCCTCGGCGTCGGGGGAGGTGCGGGGGTCGGTGACCGTTATGCCGGTGAGGTCTATGCTGCTGGTGCGTACAACTTCCTCGCTGGCAAGGACGACAAGCCGGGCAATCCCCTTGTCACAGGCCTTACGGGCCGCCTCAAGGGTACGCGGGTCGTTGCCTTCGGGGAGCACGATGGTCTGTATGCCCGCTGCTGCACGCTCGATGATACGGTCGAGAAAAGCGCTCATGGCATATCCTTTCACTCGTGGTACGTATTTGCGTCATCATAAAACAATACGTGGCATCACCGCCACGGCGTTTGGCATCTACGGTACAATGGGACGGTTCTTTTCTTTGAAAGGCGGCTTATGACCCTCTTATTACACGATGTCTCAACAACCCCAGTCAAAGACCTGGGCCTTGAGAAGTACGACGTCATTATCGTCGGTGCCGGTTTTGCCGGCAGCGTCATCGCGCGCGAGCTGGCCGAGCGTGCCGGCAAGACAGTGGCGCTTATCGAACAGCGGCCGCATGTCGCGGGAAACGCATTTGACCACCTGGACGAGGCTGGCGTCCTCATACACCAGTACGGCCCCCATATCTTCCACACCAACGAGAAGCGGGCCTACGACTACCTCAGCCGTTTCACACCCTGGCTCGACTATCAGCATAAGGTGCTGGCAGACATCCATGGCACCTACACGCCGGTTCCCTTCAACCTCAACTCCATCGAGCTGCACTTCCCGCCTGCACAGGCACAGGAGCTCATCGGGAAGCTCCTGGCAACCTTTGGCGAGAACACCAAGGTGCCTATCATCGAGCTGCGGGCGCAGGACGACCCGCTGCTTGCCCAACTGGCAGACTTCGTCTACCGCAACGTCTTCCTCTACTACACGCAAAAGCAATGGGGCGTGAGGCCCGAGGAGGTCGATCCCACCGTCACGGCCCGCGTCCCGGTCCTGGTGGGGCGTGACGACCGCTATTTTCAGGACCGCTATCAAGGGATGCCCCTCAACGGGTACACCGCCCTGTTCGAGTCGATGCTCGACCACGAGCGCATCACCGTGTTTACCAACCTCGACGCGAACGCGGCCCTGTTATTCGAGCCGGGCAGCGACGGCAAGTTCGAAGCAGTCAGCATCGGCGGCGCGCCCTACACCGGGACGGTAGTCTACAGCGGGCCGCTCGACCGTCTCTGCAAGGACTGCTTTGGCATCCTGCCGTACCGCTCGCTCGACTTCGTGTTCAAGACCCTTGGCCAGAAGCACTGCCAGCCCTGCGGCACCGTGAACTATACCGTGAGCGAGGACTACACGCGCATCACGGAGTTCACCTACCTCACCGGGCAGGACCTCGACCAAACCACCATCATGGAGGAGTACCCCCGCACGTATCTTGCACAGCCTGGGCAGGTTCCCTATTATGCTATATTAAATGACAATAACTTTGCACACTACAACCGCTACCTGGACCTCTTTGCCGATCTGCGGGACTTCCATGTGATAGGTCGTCTCGCGGAGTACCGCTACTACAACATGGACCAGATAGTCATGCGCGCCCTGGAGTTGGCCGATGGACTTTGTGACCGATAAAGTCGTGACATTCGTGCTGCCCTGCTACAACGCGGCGGCATACATGGACCACTGTATCGAGACGCTGTTGGAGGGCGCCCGTGACGACCTGCAAGCCATAGAAATCGTCATCGTTGACGACGGCTCCACCACCGACAACACGGCCGCAAAGGCCGACGAGTGGCAGGAGCGCCACCCCGGGGTCATCAAGGCCGTCCACCAGGAGAACGGCGGCCACGGCCAGGCGGTCAACACTGGGCTGGCGCAGGCCTCAGGCACCTATTTCAAGGTGGTAGACGCCGATGACTGGGTGGATGTCGAGGCCGCGCGCGCGCTGCTTGCAAAGCTCACAGAACTCGCGCGTAGCGACGACCCGGTCGACCTCCTCATCACCAACTATGTGTACGAAAAGGTCTTGGAGAATACCAGCACGCCCATGCGCTATCGGGGGATACTCCCCGAAGGCCGGGTGTTTGGGTGGAGCGAGGTGGGGAAGTTTGGCAATTCCCAATACCTCCTCATGCACTCTGTGGTATACCGTACCAGGCTGTTGCGCGCGATAAAGCTCGAGCTGCCCAAGCATACCTTCTACGTCGACAACGTCTTCGTCTATGTGCCGCTCCCTCATGTGAGGACGATCTATTACCTCGACATCGACCTGTACCGCTACTTTATCGGCCGCGAAGGACAGTCGGTCAACGAGGCGACCATGGTCTCCCGTATCGACCAGCAGCTCCGCATCACGCGCATCATGATAGAGGCCTTCGACCTCGAGCGGGACATCGAGAACAGGCGCCTTAAGGCCTATATGGTCAACTACCTGAGCATGATGATGGCGATATGCTCGGTCTTCCTGCTGCTTTCAAAGCGCGTCGACGCACCCGAGCAGCGCACGGCCATATGGGACCACCTCAAGTCCCACAACGTAGGAATCTATCCAAAAATCAGGCACAGCCTCCTCGGCGCCAGCGTAAACCTCCCCGGAAAACTCGGCCGCGCCACCACCCTTGTAGGCTACCACCTTGCCCAAAAGATATTCAAGTTCAACTAACGGATAAGCTCAGTCATCCTCCATGAGGAAGTCGTAGACGATGCGGTCAAACTCCTCAGGGGCGTCCTTCATGACGAAGTGGCCGGCATCCTCGATAACCGCGTGGCGTGCGTTTCCCAGGGAGCTGGCGATAAGGCGGCTGTGCTCGTCTTTGATGGTGTCGTGGCCACCGCTGATCACCAGCGTGGGGGTCTTGATGCCTGCAAGTTGCTTAGGGTCGATGTGCGGGTGTGCGAGCATGAGGCCCATCAGTTCCCGGTCAAACCTCCGTGCCTTCGCAACGATGCCGGTGAAGCCGATGGCCGCCGCCTGGACCTGCAGGCCCCGGCGCACGTTGTTGGAGATGCCGTCGGGGCTGAGGTTGCCGCCTACAAGGATCATCGCCGCGATACGCCCCTGGTGGGTCAATGCGAACTCCAGGGCGGTGTTGGCGCCGTCCGAGAAGCCGAGCACGAGGAACTTGCCAATCTGCAGCTTGTTGGCGAGCGTGAAGAGGTCCTGCGCAAACAGCTCGTAGGAAAGGGGCCGGGTGCCCCGCGCAGACTTTCCCTGTCCGCGCGTATCGACGGTGAGCACCGTATAGTAGGGGAGCAGCCGGTCAAAATGCCCGTCGAAGATGTGCATGTCCTCGCTGTTGCCATGGAGCAGGATGAGGACAGGGGCATCCTTGCGTGTGCTTTGATGGACCTCGTAGTAGATGGCTGCGTCATCGTTTCGAACATACCCGTTTACCCAACTGATCTTTGCCACACACACCTCCGGTGCTTCCTGTTGTCGTGCGCTGTCATTCGTGTGTCAATCATCCAAAAGCAGGTCATGGGCGCTCAATACGCTATGCGAGCCCCGGGCGCTTGTCACTGCGTCATAGATGGCCATCTCCATGGCCACTGCCGCATAGATCCCTACAGCGTCCTGGCCTGCCGCAACCTCGCCGGTGCAAAGCGCAAACACGGCGTCGCCGTCATTTGAGGTATGCACCGGCTCGATAACGCGCGCATAGGCGTCATGGGCCATCAGCGCGACCCTCGTGGCCTGGGCCTTTGAGAGGGAGGCGTTTGTAACGATACACCCGATGGTGGTGTTCTCGGTAGGCTGCCCGCCTGTCGCCAGCGGTAGCAGGGCCATCGCCGCATAGGGGTCCATGACGGTGGGCGTTGACCGTGTGGGGTCAAGCGTGCCTGCGAGAAACACGCCAGTGCGGCGGTCCCGCACACTCCCCACCGCGTTCACGGCGACGACGGCACTGATGATAAGCCCGCCCAGGTCGATGCTCGCCGCGCCAAGGCCGCCCTTCATCGCGTGCTCGGCGCCAAGCAGCTTGCCAACGGTAGCCCCGCATCCCGCCCCTACGTTCCCGGTCACAACAGAGGCCGCAGCTTGCTCGCACGCACGGTAGCCCATCTGCGCGTTAGGGCGCACGGCCGCGTTGCCAAAGGAGAGGTCGAAGAGCGAGGCGCCGGTGACGATGGGGACAAAGGAGCCGGCAAGCAGGAAGCCCACCTCCCGCTCCTCAAGATAGCGCATGACGCCGCTGCAGGCATCAAGCCCAAAGGCGCTGCCTCCGCTGAGCACGACCGCGTGGACGGTCTGGACCATGTTCTCGGGCCTGAGCAGGCAGGTCTCGCGCGTGGCAGGCGCGCCGCCCTGCACGGCAACGCCACATGCACCGCCCTTATCGCATATGACGGCCGTGCACCCGGTTCCCGCCGCCTCGTCGTGTGCGTTGCCAACCCGTATGCCCTTTGGGAACCGTGCCTTGCTGCCTGTGAGGACAGGGGAAGGGCCCTCTTGCCATGAGGGTGTGCCGGGCCCCTCTCGCATGGCCGCTCCCATCACCGTACCCCGTTGAGCAGCGCGGTCGCCATCGCCAGGGCTGTGTCGACGTCGTTGCGGTTGAGTTTTGAGAGGGGCAGGGGAGGGCCGTGCAGGTCAGGCTCAGGCGCGCCGGAAAGCCGGTATTCCATCCAGAGGACGTCGCGCCATGCGCCGAGCTTGTATCCGTTTGCCCGGTGAACGCCCAGCTCGGTGAAGCCAAAATGCTCATGAAGCGCGACGCTGGCGTCGTTGGGCAGCGTTATCACCGCGTAGAGGTTGCAGAACCCCTGGATACGCAGTATCGAGAAGAGCGCAGTATAGAGGGCGGTCGCGATGCCGCGCCCCTGATAGGCGGGGTCGAGGTAGACCGAGAGCTCCGCGTTCCAGCGGTAGGCCTCATGGGGACGTACCCAGTTGGCGTACGCGAAGCCCACCACCCGTGTGTCAATCGCACACACAAGATAGGGGTAGTGCCTCTTGATCTTCACCATGGTCTTCTCAACATCGGCCACGGTTGGCACCTTCGACGTGAAGGTGATGGCCGTCTCTTTGATGTAGGGTGCGTAGATATTGAGGATAGCCTGTGAATCCTCCGGTTGTGCCATGCGGATGGACACGTCGTTTCTCATAGTCATGCAGCGGATTCCTCCCATGGTAGATCCAAAGACATTGTAACGCGATTGCCCCTCAATGGGCAACTGCGACGGTATCGGGGCGTGGGTGCGGTAGCGACAACAGTGCCACACACTCGACATGATAGCTCTGTGGGAACAGGTCGACGGGGGTAACTCCCTTCAGTTGATAGCCCTGTGCCACCAGGCCGGCTATGTCGCGCGCAAGGGTTGCCGGGTTGCAGGAGACATACACCAGGGCTGCTGGGCGGGCCTCGACAAGGGCGCGGAGGGCCTCCTTTGCCAGGCCGCTGCGGGGAGGGTCGACAACTGCGGCGGCGAGGCGGTCCCTCTGTGCCAACTCGCGTGCGACATCGCCGCCGATGACGTCTGCGTCGAGGCCGTTGTCTGCGAGGTTGCGCCGCAGGTCGCGCAGGCTGCTCTTCTCCGACTCGATGGCGTATACCTCCGAGAAGCGCTCGCAGAGGGGGAGGGTGAGGGTGCCAGCGCCGCAGTAGAGGTCGGCAACGGGGCTGTGCTCGCCAACATCAAGCTGCTCCAAGGCATCGACGACGAGGGAGATAAGGATCTGGGCCCCCGCGGTGTTCACCTGGAAGAACGAAGGGGCGCTCAGTTTCATGGTCCTGCCGTCAAGGGCCTCGCTCCAATACCCCTTCCCGCCAAGCACCTCGACGCCTTTGACCTTACGCTCTTTGGGGGAGGAGTCGAGCAGTACCCGCATGAGGCTTGAGGCAGGCAGGGCGCTTGAGAGGACCTGTTTGGCCATCGCACGGGGAAAGGCCCCGGGCTTGCCCCAGAGCGCTATCTCGCAGTCACCGGTGCGCTGCGAGGTGCGTATCCCCACACGCTCAAGTGAGACGACAGGGTCCTTGAGGGCGTAGGAGAGGGCGCCGCTTAACATGCCGGGCGCCTTCTTAAGGCCCGGGGGGAGCATCAGGCACGAGCTAACAGGGACGACCTCGCGCTGGTCCCTGCCGTGCATCCCCAGCTGGATGCGCTTATCCAGCGAGGTGAGGGAGAACTCGACCTTGTTGCGGTATCCCCACTGGCGCTTCGATGCACGACAGGGGGCCACAAGCCCTTCGGCACCGGCCACCCCCCCGATACGCTCAAGGGCATCGACAACAAAACGGCGCTTCCAGTAAAGCTGCGTGCTGTAGTCAAGTATCTGCCAGGGGCAGGAGCCACAGAGGCCGTGGTACTCACAGGGCGGGGCACATCGCTGTGGCGCTGGCTCCAGCACTGCTACCAGCCGCGCGGCCGCATACCTCTCATGGCTGCGCTCGACCGCCACCTGCACGAGCTCGTCAGGCAAGGCATCAGGGACAAACACGGCCCGGCCGTCCTCAAGGCGGCCCACCCCCGCGCCTTCGTAGGCCAGGGCCTGTATCCGTATCGTCTCAGGTGCGCCCACAAACACGTCCCTCTCTTGCCGTCCACCGAATTAGAGTTTTCAAACGAACCGCTTACCGTCATAAAGTGTGGTCTTGGGAGAGAGGATAACCGGGTATCGTTTTGTTACGTATAGTCTATCAGAGCGCGGGGACTGGCTCCGCGTTGCCTCGGTTATGGGGTGGGATTATAGACTGGAAAGGGGCTCAAGCATGTCAATTGTCATTGATAAGGACCTGTGTATCGGATGTGGGTCGTGCGTCAACGCCTGTCCTTTGGAGCTTATCGCGTTGACGGGCGACACCGCCCAGATCGA
>JAITNB010000090.1 GCA_031290695.1 Coriobacteriales bacterium
GCTTCATCTCGTTGGAGGAGACGAAGCACATGGACGCATCCAGAGAATCAGATGACGGTCGTCAGGCCGACCCCGTTTCGGGGCCGTCGGTCTTAGCTGCGCCGGAGTTCTTCTTCACAAAGGAGAGCCTCGACCAGCTTAGTGCTTCCCTGGCCTCGCTTCGCGGGCAGGTCTCGAACAGGCCCTCCACAGCCGCGGTGATACTGGCCGGCGGCGGCGGCGAGCGTTTTGGGCGCAACGGCGGCAAGCAGATGTTGGAGATACTGGGCAAGCCCATCCTCACTTGGAGTGCCGAGGCCTTTGACGCGGTGGCCGACGTGGGGCTCATCGTTATCGTCTGCCCCGAGCAGCGCATGGACGAGTATTGCCGCGAGGCGATTGACGCGTTCCCGTTTGTGACGCCCATCGTCATGGCCCCTGCCGGGGTGTTGCGACAGGAGTCGTCGTTTAATGGCATCAACCAGGTGCCGTCCTCCTACGAGTTCATCGCCATCCACGACGGCGCCCGTCCGCTGGTGACCCCTGAGCTTATCAGCCACGCCATCGCCGCTGTGCGCGGCAACGTTGATGCCGACGGGGCGGTAGTGGGGTTTCCCGCCATCGACACCCTTAAAATTGTTAATGGAAATAACATATTAGGGACCCCTGACCGCTCGGCGTTCTGGACGGCGCAGACCCCGCAGGTGTTTCGCAGCGAGGTTATCCGTCAGGCCCATGGCATGGCGCTTGCTGAGGGCTTCGTAGGCACCGACGACTCCTCGCTCGTGGAGCGCGCCGGTGGCCGGATGATGCTCGTGCAGGGCCCACGCGACAACATCAAGATAACGGTACCCGAGGACCGCGGCCCCGCAGAGGCCGGCCTGGCCCTGCGTTTGCAGGAGCGTATCTAGTATGGCGACGCGCAGCAGCAACGGCCTCCAGGGTGTGTACCCCCGCGCCCCCCGTACACCGCACACCCCCCGTGTCCTGCGCATCCCCCGCGCGGCCTGCGCCCCTCGCCCCCCGCACACTCCCCGCGTCCCCCGCGCCCCGCGCCACATCGGGGAGGTCGATGCCGCATGACGCAACGCATCGGGCTCGGTATTGACGTGCATGCGTTCGCCAAAGACAGGCCGCTCGTCATAGGGGGAGTGACTATCCCGTACGAGCGCGGGCTTATCGGCCACTCTGACGCCGACGTGCTGTGCCATGCGGTTGCAGACGCACTGCTTGGCGCTGCCCGCATGGGTGACATAGGCGCGCTCTTTCCCGACACCAGCCCCGCCTATGCAAACGCCGATTCATTGGGCCTGCTGGCGCAGGTGAGCGAGCGGCTGCGCGCGCGATGTTGTAGGGTGGTTGATGTCGACTGCGTGATTGTGGCGCAGGCCCCGCGGATGACGCCCTACCGCGACGCGATGCGGGCTAATATCGCCCAGGCGCTGGGCATTGGCATCGAGAGTGTGGGCGTCAAGGCGACGACAACGGAGCACCTCGGCTTCGAAGGCCGCGAGGAAGGCATCACCGCTTACGCCGTCGCCCTGCTTGAAGTATAAAACGATGGTGAGGAACTCACATGTTCAATAGACTGAGAGAAGACATCAAGACGGTGCGGGAGAGTGACCCCGCTGCCACCTCGGCCCTTGCGGTGCTCGTCAACTACCCCGGCGTGCAGGCGGTCGCCGCGCACCGTTGCGAGCACTGGCTCTGGCTACACGGCCGCACGGGTCTGGCACGCTTCACGAGCCAGGTCACCCGCTTCTTCACCGGCATCGAGATCCACCCCGGCGCCACGCTGGGCCGCCGCCTGTTCATCGACCACGGCATGGGCGTCATCATCGGCGAGACCGCGGTGGTGGGCGACGACGTGACGCTCTACCAGGGGGTGACCCTGGGCGGTACCGGCAAGGAGCAGGGCAAGCGCCACCCCAACCTCGAGGACGGCGTGACCGTGGGCGTGGGCGCCGCAGTGTTGGGCAACATCACCATCGGCGCGCGCAGCAAGGTGGGCGGGGGTGCCGTGGTGGTCGACAACGTCCCGGCCGACTGCACCGTCGTGGGCATCCCCGGCCGCATCGTCGCGCGCAACGGCATACGCATCTGCCCCGCCGACCCCTACCGCCGCGAGCTTTTGCCCGACCCCATCGAGGACCAGATCGAATCCCTCCTCGCCCGCGTCGACTTCCTCGAAGGCGAGCTGTTGTCTGAGGAGAAGCTCGAGGCGCAACGCGCAAGCGACCAGTCCCCCCGGCTGGAAGACAACGTATTCATCTACGGAGAGGGAATCTAGCCATGCGCGTCTACAACACACTCGCCCGCACCAAGCAGGAGTTCGTGCCGCTGCACGAGGGCAAGGTCTCGTTCTACCTCTGCGGTCCCACCGTCTACAACCACATCCACATTGGCAACGCACGCACCTTCCTGAGCTTCGACATGATTCGCCGCTACCTCGAGTACCGCGGCTACGACGTGACTTATGTGCAAAACATCACCGACGTCGATGACAAGATCATCAACCGCGCCGCCGAGGAGGGCCGCACGGCCGCCGAGGTTGCCGCTGAGTACACACAGGCCTTCATCGACGCCATGCACGCGCTGGGCGTGCGCGACCCCACCGTCCGTCCCCGCGCCACGCAGGAGATCGACGCGATGACCTCCCTCATCAGCTGCCTCGTCGAGACCGGGCATGCCTATGAGGTGGAGGGCGACGTGTACTTCTCCGTACGGTCCTTTAAACCCTACGGCCGTCTCTCCGGCCGCGACATCGAGCAGATGCAAAGCGGCGCGCGTGTGGAGGTCGATCCCCGCAAGCGCGACCCGCTGGACTTCGCGCTGTGGAAGGCCGCCAAGCCCGGCGAGCCGTCGTGGCCCTCGCCCTGGAGCGACGGCCGCCCCGGCTGGCATATCGAGTGCTCGGCGATGAGCGCGCGCTACCTGGGCAACCCCTTTGACATCCACGCGGGCGGCGACGACCTCGTCTTCCCGCACCACGAGAACGAGATCGCGCAGTCCGAGGCCTGCAGCGGCGTGACCTTTGCCAACTACTGGCTGCACGGCGGCATGCTCACCATCGACCGCGAGAAGATGAGCAAAAGCGAAGGCAACTTCCTGCTGCTCAAAGACGTTCTCACCCACGTGCGCCCCCAGGCCCTGCGCTTGCTCATGCTCCAGACCCACTACCGCAGCCCCTTTGACTACTCGGCCGAGCGCCTCCAGGAAGCCGCCGCCGCACTCGACCGCATCGAGAGCGCCCTGCGCAACATCGCCTGGTCCGTCGCCCAGCCCGCCCCCGCAACGGCAAAAGAGCATCCTGCGGATAAACCCGAGTCCTCCGTAGCCAGCCAGCTCCTCACCCAGACCGCCCGCACCCGCGAGCAGTTTGCCGCCTCGATGGACGACGACTTCAACACCGCCGGTGCCGTGGCAGCGCTCTTTGACCTCGTGAGCGCCGCCAACGTGGCCCTCGCCAACGCCAGCGTCGGCAGCAGCGGCAGCGGCAGCGCCGGCGGCGGCGCCAGCGAGAGTGCCAGCGGCAGCACCAGCGACCAGCCCGCAGCCGTGCTCGCACAGGCGGCAGCTACCATCGTCGAGCTTTTGGGCGTGCTGGGCGTCGACCTCGCGCCTACGCAGGGCGGCGACGGGTCCGAGGTACCCGCAGAGGCGGTCGAGCTGGCTGCGCGGCTCGCCGGGTATGCGGGAGACAACCCTGCCCAGGCCATCGACGCACTTCTCGGCATACGCAATGAGGCGCGCGCCAGCAAGGACTGGGCGCTTGCCGATGCCGTGCGCGACGGCCTGGCCAACGTGGGCTACACCATCGAGGACACCGCCCAAGGCACCCGCGTGGTGCGCAAATGAACGGCGGCACCCGTCCCCCCTGTCCTGCTCCAAATCCCAGAGGAGGGCGCCATGACCGATTGGCGTGAGCAGACGC
>JAITNB010000092.1 GCA_031290695.1 Coriobacteriales bacterium
TGGCCGCCAAAAAGCGATACCTCGTCAGGGGCGGTGTAGGAGATGGAGTACAGCAGCCCGTCAGCCTCGAACTCGTCACCCGGCTGCGGAGAGGGACCCGCAGCCGCGAATGTAGTGAAACCCAAGATGCCTGCCACAAGACCTATCGCGAAAACAGTCCCTATCACAAACCTGCCTCGCCTCATGCCTACCTCCTTGTATCGTATACCGATATGCCCTGCTCTATCACTCTATCGATGGTGCCGTCGTCCGCCGCCATCCTGCCCTAGCCGAGCAGGGCCCTCACCTCGTCCTTCACGGTGTCCGAGAGGGCGGCGGGGCCGCCTAGGACAGTGACATCCTTGAATGCGGGCCGATAGGTTGCAAGGGGAGCGGCGGCAGAGGCACTCAGGGCATTGGGAGAGGTGAGGAGGAGCATGCCGCCGCCATGCGCTGCGGCGGCAGCACCGGCGAGCGCGTCAGGCCAGTTGGCACCTGACGCGACGTGGAACGAGGATGGCGCGAGAACCCAGGGGGCTTGTGATGCGTGCTGCACTACGGCAAGCGCGGTGCCGTAGCGGTCAGAACCATCGTAGCGCTCAACCGTTGCAGCGCTGGCGGCCAAGGCCTCTGCCGCAACAGCATCGGGCAGCACGTCGCTACCACCCACAAGGGCCACATAGCCCAAGGTGCCGCTGGCAAGGAAGTGCTTAGCCGCATCCCCCAAGCCACCAGGAGCGCTGAGGATGACGGGGGTCCTTGCTAAGGCGGCGAGTGAGGCTGCTGCAAGGGCGTCGGGGAAGTCGGTGCCCAGCGCAACGAGGACCCTCGTTGCATCTGCACCACATTGGACGGCCCGCTGTGCGAGGAGCACGGAGGTTTCGTAGCGGTCAGCGCCGGCTATGCGCTCGACTGACGTGACGGTGAGGAGCGCCGAAAGACCAGCCTGTACGGCAGGGCCGAGGGCGGCTTCGCCCCCCGCGAGATAAACATCGCTGGCACCTAGGCGTCGTATCTCGACCGCCGTCACGTCGCTCAAGTAACCGGGGGCACTGAGCAGTACGGGAGCACCGAGAACGGCAGCGAGGGTACAGGCGGCGAGCGCGTCGGGGTAGTTGGCGCCTGACGCGACGACGACACTCGTGCTGCCCGCAGGGAAGCTGCGCTGCGAGGCGCGCACCGCCGTGCTATAGCGGTCTGCACCGGCAGCCATGATGCCGGTGAGCCTGAAGGTATTGACGACGCGGGAATCCGGAGGGAGGATGGTGTTGAGGTCAACAGGCCAGCCGGTGAGATACAGGCTACCATTGGCAGCAAAGAGCCTGTGTATGACAGTGGCGTATTCATCAATGCCTGTGACCTCCTCCCAGCTTTGCCCTTGATCGTACGAGGTGAAGATAGAACCCCTCTCATAGTCGACGAAGTGGAGGGCACCGTTGTCTATGAAATTTCTATGGAGCTGATCCTCACCGCCGTAATATACGGTCGGTATCTCTCTGAATGGGTCGTCAACCATCTCCCAGGTGTCCCCGAGGTCGCGGGAGAGCAGGAACCTGTTGAATGATGCCGCGTAGACGACCCCGTCGTCTACGGAGAGTTTGTACGCGCCAAAAAGCGGCCAACTGATACCGGCGTAGTCAATGTCCTGATCCCACTCGCTGGTGCTCGGATTCCACCTGCGGGCAAAAGTAACCTTCTCCTCCCAGCTCGCCCCCCCGTCCCTCGATATCCAAAGGGAGGTTTTTTGTGTATGGGCATCCCCTTGGCCGTACTCGGTGGTGCGTCCGTAGCCGTAGATTACGCCATCCGACACATCAAACACACTCGCATAGACCCCCATGGGGAGATTGAAGCTGGCCCATGTGACACCCAGGTCGCGCGTGAAATAGACCCGGCTCGGGTTGCTGTAGACGCTCCTGCCAACATAGACCGTCCCTCCGTCGACCACCATATAACCGGCGGAGATGCTGTAAGTGTACATCTCATCGGGACAGGCGATACCGCCCCATGTGCCGCCGTTGTCAAGAGAGTAGGCTATGGATCGGTCTTCATCGTTGAGCTGGTACAATGCATCGCCCTGTGCAACCAGCCATCCCCCTCTTGGAACAGGCACTCCCCCTACCTGAGCCTCTATCGCCTCCCAATAGAAGTCTGTCGCGTCCTCAGTTGCGAACGCAGGCATAGGGCAAACAAGGAGCAGGAGGAGGACAGCGCCTGCCAGCATCCCATACGTCGCACCTCGCCGCCTACGGGCACCTGCGACACCCGCCAGCCCCTGCTTGCCCGCATCCATTGCCATGACAGACTTCTCCCAACATCCAGCCAAGACTCATTTCTCACACGTCCTAATAGAATGACTCCTGCTGTCACTATCTATATCCCGTTAAGTATAGAGTATAGGATTGACTGAAAAAATAATCAAGATTGAAATCAAGGATTTCTCAAGAATCCTTGGGGCGTTTACGACATTTTAGCAGGGGTTATGTTTGAGGTGTGGGTATTCCACTTGTGGTTGGAATCAGCGCTTCATACGGGATTCCGAGAATTCAGGCTTAAAGTGGTATAGCGAGGCCTGTAGAGAAGATCGCCAGTGCCAGTGCCTCGACAAAGGATGGGTTGGTGCGGGTCAGTCGTTGAGCTTCACCAAGGGGGCGTATCCTTTGAGAAGCTTCTTGGTGTCGCCTGACTTTGCAAAGCGGATGTAGAGGACATCGCCGTCTACCTCGGCTACGGTGCCGCGGCCAAAGGTCTTGTGGTCGACCGTGTCTCCCGCGGCAAACACCTCGGCACTCCCCTTCCTGCCCATGTCGGCAAAACCCTCCTGGCTGCTGCTGGCGGCGGGGGCGGGTTCTGCTCGGCGGCCGCTGCCTTTTGCGCCGGAGCCAAAGACTCTGCCTGCCGTCTCGTGCTGTGAGCCAGAGCCGAATATGCCACGGCGGTCCCCGCGCTTCTCCCAACCCAGGCCCCCGTAGCCCTGGGAGCCAACACCGCTCAGGGCGAGGTACTCGCGCGGGACCTCGCCGATGAAGCGGGAAGGGGGGTTTTGCTGCGTGTTGCCAAAGAGCGAGCGAATCTGCGTGTACGACAGGTAGAGCAGCTCCCTGGCACGCGTGATGGCGACGTAGGCAAGGCGGCGCTCCTCCTCAAGCTTGGCGGCCTCATCGCTGGAGGCACTATGGGGGAACAGCGACTCCTCAAGCCCGGCGATGAATACGACGGGGAACTCCAGCCCCTTGGCCGCATGGACCGTCATGAGTGTGAGGTAGTCATCGTCTGCCGCCAGCGCGTCGAGGTCGCTGCGCAACGCGAGCCATTCCATGAAGCGCACCAACTGCGTGTCCCCAACAACGTCATCCTGCGCAGGGCGCAGTTGGGAGGTCGCAGCCGTTACACTGGGTTCTGGGACGTCATCCTGAGACCGCTCCTCCGGTGCCTCATCTGGCGGGTCTTCTCCCTCCTCGTCGCGATGTGACTCGTCGTATTCCTGTACGACGCCAAAGAACTCCTGGATGTTCTCGATGCGGCCTTTGGCCTCATCGGTGCGCTCAGTTTGCAAGGCAGCAATGAGGCCGCTCTTGTCCACTATCATCTCGACGATGTGGCGCAGGTCGCCGGAGTAACGGCGGGCCTCGGAGAAGATCGTGATGAACGCGGCCAACGCGCCCCGTATGCCCGCGGAGTGCTCCCCACTCGTGATGCTGAGCTCCACGGCGTCCATGAAGCTGCAATCCTCCGTGCGGGCAAGCGCCTCAAGGCGCTCGATGGTGGTCTTTCCTATGCCGCGGCGCGGGGTGTTGATGATGCGCTTGGCGGCGATGTCGTCGGCAGGGTTGATGGCCAGCTTGAGGTAGGCCATGACGTCGCGTATCTCGGCGCGGTCGAAGAAGCGGGTGCCGCCGACGATGCGGTACGGCACGCCGGCACGCAGCAGCATGTCCTCGAGGGTACGCGACTGGGCGTTGGTGCGGTAAAAGACGGCAAAGCTGGCGTAGGGACGGCCGGCAGCGTGAAGGCGCTCGACCTCGCCGGCGATCCAGCGGCCCTCGTCACGCTCGTCGGAGGCCTGGTAGAGCGCGATCTTATCCCCTGCCTCGCCCTCGGTGAACAGCCGCTTTGACTTGCGGCGCTGGTTGTTGGCGATGACGGCGTTGGCGGCCTGGAGGATGGTGGCGGTAGAGCGGTAGTTCTGTTCGAGCTTGAGCACCTTGGCCTCGGGGTAGTCGCGTTCGAACTCGAGGATATTGCGCAGGTCGGCGCCGCGCCAGGAGTAGATGGACTGGTCGTCGTCGCCCACGACCATGATGTTGCGGTACTTGGCGGCGAGCAGCTCGCTGATGCGGTACTGTGCGTGGTTGGTGTCCTGGTACTCGTCGATGAGCAGGTAGCGAAAGCGCTCCTGCCAGGCATCGAGGACGGCGGGGTTGCCCTGTAGGAGCATGAAGGTGTTGAGGAGCAGGTCGTCGAAGTCCATCGCGTCGGCGCGGCGCAGGCGCTCCTGTACGCGCGCATAGACGCGGGCGACCAGCTTTGTGAAGCCGTTTGCCGCCTGGTCAGCATAGGCTGCGGGGCCGATGAGCTCGTTTTTTGCTGTCGATATCTTCTCGCGCACCCCGTTGACAGGGAACTGCTTCTGGTCGATGTTGAGCTCGTGGTAGATGTCGCGAAAGAGCCGCTTCGAGTCGTCGTCATCGTAGATGGTGAAGTTGCGGGTGTAGCCCAGCAGCTCGCCGTCCTGGCGCAGCATGCGCACGCACATGGCATGAAAGGTCGCCACCCACATGCCACGCGTACGGGCAGGAAGCAGGCGCGCCAGGCGCTCGCGCATCTCGGCCGCCGCCTTGTTGGTAAACGTGATGGCGAGCACCTGGTACGGCGCGATGCCCAGGTCCTCCACCATATGCGCGATGCGGTAGGTGAGCACCCGGGTCTTGCCCGAGCCAGCGCCCGCCAGCAACAGGAGCGGCCCCTCGGTCGAGAGGACCGCCTCATGCTGGGCAGGATTGAGTTGGTCGAGGTCAAGCGGCATAGGTGTTGGTTCCTGCCGTCCTACACGATGGTCTTGCCGATGGCGGCGGCAATGGTGCGCAGGTCTTTGAGCAGCTCGGAGAACTCAGGGATAGTGAGCTGCTGGGGGCCGTCCGACTTTGCCTGGGCGGGGTTGGGGTGTACCTCGATCATCAGGGCGTCGCAGCCGGCGGCGACCGCTGCCTTGGCGAGCGCTGGCACGAGGTCGACCTGCCCGGCCGGGTGCGACACGTCGACGCAGATGGGCACGAGCGAGCGCTTGTGTATCACCGGCACCGCCGCGATGTCGAGCGTGAAGCGGGTCGAGGTCTCAAAGGTGCGTAGCCCCCGCTCGCAGAGCATGATGTTGGGGTTGCCGCCCATCGTGAGGTACTCGGTCGCCGAGAGCCATTCGTCGATGGTGGCCGCCATGCCGCGCTTGAACAGGATGGGCTTATGGTTGGCAGCCGTCGCGAGCCCTATGGCCTTGAGCAGCTCGAAGTTCGCCATGTTACGCGTGCCTATCTGCAAGGCGTCGACGTAGCCCATTATCATGTCGATGTGCTGCGTGTCAACGACCTCGGTGAGCGTGCCAAGATGGTGGCGCTTGCCCACCTCGGCCATGAGGCGCAGGCCCTCCTCGCCCAGCCCCTGAAACGAATAGGGGCTCGTGCGCGGCTTGAACGCCCCACCGCGTATCCAGGAAAGCCCCAGCCCCTCAAGCGCTGCCGCCACTTCCTCCATCTGCTCCGCGCCCTCGATGGAGCAGGGGCCCGCGAGCATCGTGATGGTGTCCTTCTTGTGATAGGGAACGTATGTCATGCGTGCATCTCCTTGCTCACCTTGAGGATCACACCATAGATGGCCCGCAGGTCGTCACTGTACAGCGGCCCCTCGTTGAGCGAGGCAACACGCTCGCATATCTCTTCCTCGCGCCGGGGGTCAAACAGTCCCAGCTGCGCCTGTGGCTTGAGTGCCCGTATCGCCAGCGCCTCCCGCGCACGTTCGTTGAGCAGCGCGACGATCCTGCCGTCGATCTCATCAATGCGCACACGGTGCTCCGCGATGGTGTCCAACGCGTTATCTTGATCCGCCATACCGGTTCCTTTCACTGAATAAGTCATCGGGGCTATCATATCATTTATGGTAGGGTTCGTTCCTCAGTATCTTGAACGCACGGTATATCTGTTCGAGAAGCACGACGCGGGCGAGGTTGTGCGGCAGCGTGAGGGGGCCAAACGACAGCAGCAGGCCGGCCTTATCCGTCACCGCCTCGCTCACACCGGTCGAGCCCCCCACCACAAAGGCGACATGGCTCTGCCCGTCAATCTGCAAGCTGCGGAGAAGCTCGGCCGTGTCCTCGCTGGAAGTCTCCCGTCCGCAACGGTCGAGCACGACCGTGAACGTACGCGCGGGCAGGACGCGCATGAGATCGCGGGCCTCGGCCTGTCGCGCCGCAGCCACGCCGCCGTGCGTCGCGGGGTCGCGGTCAGGCACCTCCCGCACTGTCACCTGCGCATACCCCTTGAGGCGCTTGAGGTACTCGGCACAGGCGTCCTCCCAAAACCGCTCCTTGAGCCTGCCCACCGCGATGACGTCGATCCTCACCGCGCACGCCCTTGCCGAGGGCGTCCCGGCCGTCGAAGGGGGGTGCGGGACGGGGCAGGGGCTTTGGTGTGAGCCGTGGCTTCCTCCACCTCAAGGCGCACCCGGGTCACGCGCACCAGCTCCAGCCCCAACTCTGTGGCATCCTCCTCGACGGCAACACGTGCGGCCGCCACCAACTGCTCTGGGCGCAGCGAGCCGTCCTGTTGCGTGATGAGCGTCATCGAGACCGCCACCAGCGAAGGGCTTCCTTCGATCTCCCTCACGCATATCGGCGCCCCAAGGTGTGTCTTGAGGTCATACTCCTTGAGCTTCCCCTTCTTCTCTACCACCAGGGCCCCCTGCGAGACAACCCGGTCAAACGCCTGTTGTAAGACAGAGGGCGAGACAGAGGGGACGGTACCCAATACCACCTCATAGGTTGCACACAGGTGGGTGACGGTGAGGGCCTTGTCGCTGGCGGGGACATACGCGGCGCCGATGACGGGCAGGCCGCAGACGCATACCGCCTGTAACCGCTCCATCACCTCGTGCGGCGGCAGGTACGCGCGAAGCCAGATGTC
>JAITNB010000042.1 GCA_031290695.1 Coriobacteriales bacterium
GCGCGGGAGAATCTGCTTGGTTAGCACGGGACGACCAGCGACGCGTGGGGGCAGCTCTTTGATGGTATCGTGCAGGGCGTCGGGGAGCTGGGTGGCCAACCTTGTGACTGTAGCCCTAACCTTATCTCTATCCTGTTGTACGATGATGGCAAACTTGTCCCAATTTCTGCCGGTAACCTCTCCAAACAAGGTCTCGCCGCCAATCGACATGGCGGCTTTGCGATACCGCAGGTTGCCCGTGATGGACTCGCTTGCCAGGCCGGAGGCTATGTCGTAGAGCGGCGCAAGGCTCACCTGCCGCTGCGCTAGGAGCAGGGAGTAGTTCTTGGCGTGGGCGTCGGGGGCGCCAAGCAGGTAGTTGGCGATGACCGCCTGCATGAAGCGCTCGTGTGAAGAACCGTCGGTTGTTGCAGCAAGCAGGGTGGCGACGCGGGCGACACCGGGGCCACCGTCTGATTCATACTTGCGGGATGGATCCATCCCAAAGGCCTGCAGAAAATCCTCGGAATGTAGGCGCACAACAGAACCATCTGTGGCAAGGTGGCGGTCAAAGCGCTCGACGACGATTGCTGGCTCACTGTTAAACTCGTGATAGACGCTTGCCGCAACTGGCAGACCTAAAAGAGCAAGGGCCCTCATCGAGACGTGCTCAATGAGGGCCTGGGCGGGTATTCTCCCTATGCCGGGCTTGATGATATGGGTGGACGGGGCAGACCCTCGTGCTCGGCCCCATCCATCCGATGTTTTTACCAGGGTGAATTTTGATTGCCCGCCCGCCAGGCTCCAATGATCTTCGTCATCCTCGTGCCACGCGGCTTCGTCAGAGCGCAGCAGGCGCAGGTGCGCGCCTATCTGGGCATCCGTCAATGACTCAACCTCGCCCGGTCGTTCAAGGGCACTTTGAAGCTCGTCCTCTAAAGCGAACAGGGCGCCGCCCGCGCAGTCCATGCCTATCGCGCGGATAAGGCCAAGAGTGTCGCGGTCACGCAAACCAAACGTTTGTGCCCAGCGTCTGCGAACTTCGGTGTTGTCGGGCAGTAATCCGCGCAGGTATGCTTCAATGGGACGGTTCAGGTGAGGGGTGGCCGAGAGAGGCAGCGAGAGGGAAAGTGGTGTGGCTGTGGGTTGGGAGAGATAATCAGGGTCATAGGACAATTGGACGCGTCCGCCATCGCGTGTGATGACTCCTGCCCGGCGACCATAGAGGCTAAAGGCGATTTTGAACATACTAGCCATCCAGAAGCTGCTGGAGGGCGTCATCAAAACTCTGGGTCTGGCTCGCGGTTGGCTTCAACTGGATACTCAGCGCCCTGAGTACTCTGAACACCCTGCCAACCTCGGCGCGCGGCGCGTTGCCGCGTTCGACATTGATGACGAACGACCGTGAGACCTGCGCTGCATGGGCAAGCTCCATCTGTGTCATGTTACGGGAGCGGCGCCCCTCTTTGATAAGTTGGCCAAGCTCTCTTTCATTGCGAATAGAATCCATAATGATGTCATGGTATCACAACATTTTGAAATGTCAAAGAATCCAGACATTAGAGGGTGACAGTGCAACCTGAATGCCCTCCGCGGGCGTGAGATGACTTATGCCCTTGCCAGATATTCGCCCACAGCTTCTCATCTTCATATTCCCTTCTTTAGATTGACTTGGCAGTACCGCTCCACGGTTGACATACTTTGTTTCATCTTATATTATACGTTGTATAGTATTGCTCAGGATATAACTAGGAGGTGTCATGGTATTCCAGTTGGGGGCGGCGTTGCTCGATACCTGTGTTTTGGCCGTACTCGCACGCGAGGATATGTACGGGTATGCGCTTACGCAGCGTATCCAGCAGGTCACCGAGGTGAGCGAGTCGACGCTCTACCCCGTGTTGCGGCGCTTGCAGAAGGAGGGGGCGCTCACGGTCTATGACCAGCCCTATCAGGGGCGCAACCGGCGCTACTATGCCATCACGCCACAGGGTCGGGCAGCCTTGGGCAGCAACCGTAGTGAATGGGGCCTCTTTGTGAACAACATCGGGAAGCTCCTTGAGACAGGAGGTGCACAATGACAGCATCGGCCGCGCAGGAGTTCAACAACTTCCTCGGCAGCCTTGAAAAGCAGCTTAAGGGGCTTCCCCCTGACGAGCGTGCCGAGGTGCTCGCCTACTACCGGGAATACCTCGACGACTCTCTGGACGAGCACGGCGACGCACAGGCCGCTGTTGCCAGTGTGGGCTCAGCGCGCGAGATCGCGGCGCGGGTACGGGCGCAGATGGCACTGGAGGACTTCGAGCGGGCGCCATCACCACGCAAGGGCGCAAGAACGGTGTGGCTGGTGGTCCTGGCGGTGTTTGCCTCGCCGTTTGCCTTCACAGCGGTCATGATCCTCGTGACGTTAGCCTTCGCTTTGCTGTTGGTACTGGTGTCGGTCATCCTCTCGGTTGCAGTGACGAGCATCGCGTTCCTTGTCACCGGCGTGCTTGCTACAGCGATGGCCTTCTATGTGGCGTTCTGTCTGCTGTTCTCCACCCCTTCCGCCTTTGGCGACTTGCTGTACTTCAACCCCCTCGACGTATTCTTCATGCTAGGTACCGGATTTGCTAGCCTGGGGCTTGGCGGGCTGCTTGCCGTTGCCACCGCCTATATGACCAAAGGCTCCTGTTGGGCACTGGTTGCACTGTCCCGTAAAATCCTGAAACGAGGTGCACAATGACATTCAACAAAGTGATGAAGCGCATCGCGCTTATCTCCATCGCCCTGTTTGTCGCAGGGTCCATCATGGCAGCCGTCACCTATGCACTGGGTGCCTCCACCTCCTACACCATCAACGAGCAGGGGCAAGTGGTTCCCAGCACCGACGGCTTCCAGTGGTCCTTTGGCCTTAACACTGGCAATCATGACCTGATGGTGCCTGCACTGCCCGCATCGTCGGCACCATCAACGCAAACGCCGCCAACGCTACCTACGCCACCGGCACCGCCCAACGGCAACTGAGAAATACTGCTATGGATAAGAGGTTCCCGTTAGTTGCCAAGGTGTATCTGGGCATTGTTATGGCGGTGTCCTGGCTGCTGCAGATTGCCATACTTGTGTTACAAGGCGGCTTTACTTCTGGCGCGATTGAGCTGACTGATGTGCAACGGATAGGGCTGACCATCTGCATGTTCAGTCCCGGGATTATCCTGCTGCTCTTCTGTGCCTTTAAAAGAATAGCACTACGCGACATAGGCATACGGCCGCTCAGGCCTTTGTATTGGGTCATCGCCTGTGGTGTTGTGAGCGCCCTTCAAGGGTTGACCTTCATCTCAATTATCGGATTCTGCGATTACCCCAGCTTCACCGCTGCCAACGGAGTGTGGGGTATAACGGGTGTAGCGACGATCCTTGGCTACCCCAACCCTCCTGCCCTGTTCGTTATCAATACGATTGGTACGATGGTGCTTAGCGTTGTGATTTCTATCCCCCAGGCTTTAGGCGAGGAACTTGCATGGCGCGGGTATTTGCAGAAGCTGTTTGTTGAGAGGTTTGGAGTGGTGAGAGGGCTCGTGGCCCTGGGCGTGGTCTGGGGCCTGTTTCATGTGCCGATCAACCTTGCTGGATACAATTTTCAAGGCATACCCCCTTGGATAGGCGCGTTCATTTTCATGCCCATAAGCTGCATAGCACTGAGTGCTGTTTTTGGCTGGATACTGATCAAGTCAAAAAGCGCCTGGGCCGCTGCGGCCGCACACGCAACATTCAACTCTGCTGAGCTACTCATTTTTCTTGCGATACCAAGGATCGACGCGCTTACGTTCAACACCATCATCCTGGTTGTCCAAATACTGGCAGGAGCGTTCTTTATCTGGCGAATCTCAAAACTACTTGACCCTGGTAAGGCACAACCTTATCTCAAGAACTGTCCTCATGACCTGTAAAGCCAAATAAGGAAGTAATTCCACGCCAAATCCGGAAATTGCTTCCTTATTTGGCGCATGCTATCCTTAAGTGCCCTTTACAAAAGTCATCGGGCACCGTCTCTCTGATGGACTTGTTTGCCGGAGTACAGAATATCGCGGTAAAATCCAAACTGAGCCTGGAGTCGTTGGTTTTTGCCTTGGCGCGTGGGGGATGGCCTGCGTCGATTGGAAAGCCAGAGCACATGGCGCTGGCACAGGTCTATGATTATGTGGACGCGGTTATCAATACTGATGTCTCCAGAGTGGACGGCGTGGAGAAAAACCCCGCACGCGTGCGTTCATTGTTGCGGTCATATGCACACAATATCGCTACTCCTGCCAGCATGATTACCTTACGAGACGATATTGCGGCAGATGACACCTC
>JAITNB010000066.1 GCA_031290695.1 Coriobacteriales bacterium
ACCGCGACGTCGGCACCGCTTGCGATGAGCGCGTCCTTCTCCGCAACCAAGAGAGGGGCGCTGGCGAAGATCATGTCGCAGGCGACCACGCCTACAAAGGGGCTCGTTGAGTAGTACAGCGCCGTGTACAGGCCGTTGAGGGCGCCGCGTATGCTGCGTATGTCTGAGTACAGCTTGAGTTTGTCAAAGGTGACCTTGCTGCAGAGGAAGTCGAGGCTTTGCTGGTCGTTGCTGGTCACGATAAGCTCGTCGGCGACGGGGCCCAGGCGTTTGAGGCCGCGACAGATAAGAGGGGCACCGCAAAAAGGCACTGTTGCCTTTGCGCGACCCATTCTCCTCGACTCCCCACCAGCTTGGATGACAACAGTCAATGCTTCCATATCACGGAATTATAGCAAGTATCTCGCGTTCGATAAATAATGCCAGTTGAGAAATAGACTCAAATGAGAAAACCGAGATGTCCTGGGCCTGGGCCTCCCCCACTACACGGGGGATGTCGGTGACGACGGCGACGATGCGGTTGCCCTCGCCACCTACGGGGCGGTCTGCGTCCTTGGGGTTGCCGGAGCGAAAGAGCTCGATGGTGGGAAGCCCCGACTGGCGGTAGCCCTCGACGAGGATGATGTCGAGTTTGCCGGCACCCTGCGCGTCGAGGGCACCCATGGCGGCGAGCACCTCCTCGGGGTCGAGCTCACGGTCGAGGGCGCGCACGATGCCCAGTTGGTCGGGCGAGGCGACTGCGGTAAAGGTGCTGCCCGCCTTGCGGTGCCGCCAGGAGTCCTTGCCCTCGATGTCCATGTCAAAGCCCACGTGCGAGTGGTGTTTGAGGGTGCCTACGTTGAGGCCGCGTGCCACCAGCTCGGCGATGACCTTCTCAAGCAGCGTGGTCTTGCCTGAGTTCTGCTTGCCCACAAAGGCAACAGCGGGAACCATAGTGTCACTTTTGGCCGCAGACCGAGGGTCTTTGGCTGTGCAAGCGACCACGTCGTCTGCGCCCGAGCCAGCAGAGCCGGTGGACACTACTTCTCCCATTCGACCACCTCTTTGGCCTCAAGGGAGGCGGGGACGTCGATGACGCGCTGGTTGGCGGAGCCGCACCATTTGAGGGTGTAGCTCTGCTGTTCCCGCACAAAGAGGCCGTCTACCAGCACGTCGCAGGCCAAAGCAAGCTCGCGGGCGTCGTCGCAGGGTACGCCGTCGAGCAGCTCCTCGTAGCGGTAGCCGCTGTAGGCCCACACGCTGAGGCCCTTCCCGTGGGCGCGGCCAACAAGCTCGATAAGGGGGGCGGGCTGCTCAAAGGGCTCGCCGCCGGTGAGCGTGATGCCGCTTACCAGGGGATTGCCCTCGATCTTCTCCCAAAGCTCGTCAACGGTGACCTCGCGGCCGCCGGTGAAAGGCTGGGCCTCGGGGTTATGGCAGCCAAGGCAGTGGTGCTTGCAGCCCTGCGTGAAGACGGCGAACCGTATACCCGGCCCGTCGACGATCGAGTCGTCGGCGGTGCCGAATATACGGATACGGTTGGTGCTCGCGGTCATTGTGCGTCTTGCAGGCCCTGGGCACTTTGGGCCTGGGGGTGGTTCTCGTGGTCTATCTCGGCGCGGGTGAGACCATGCTTGACGCGCTCGGACTCCTCGGCGCGCTTGCCGTTGTTAAAGCGGTCGAGGGTGCCTACGAGGTAGCCGGTGATGCGGCGGATGCGCTCGAAGGGGATGTCTTCCTCCTCGCGGCCGCATTTGGGGCAACGGTCGCCGATGATGCCGTTGTAGCCGCACACGGGGTCACGGTCAACAGGGTGGTTGACGCTGCCGTAGCCCACGCCGCTCTCCTTCATGTGGCGGATGATGGCCTCAAAGGCCTCAAGGTTGCTAGAAGGGTCGCCGTCAAGCTCGACATAGCTGATGTGGCCGGCATTGGTGAGGGCGTGATAGGGTGCCTCAAGCTCGATTTTCTTAAAGGCGTTGGTGTTGTAGTACACCGGCACGTGAAAGCTGTTGGTGTAGTAGTCGCGGTCGGTGATGCCCTCGATGGAGCCAAAGCGCTCGCGGTCGATGCGCACAAAGCGGCCGCTCAGGCCCTCGGCCGGCGTGGCCAGCAGCGAGAAGTTGAGGCCGGTCTCCCGGGCCTTACGGTCAAGGTAGCCCCGCATGTGGCCCACGATCTCAAGGCCCAGGTTCTGCGCGTGCTCGCTCTCGCCGTGGTGCTCGCCGATGAGCGATTTGAGGGTCTCGGCTAGGCCGATGAAGCCCACGCTTAGCGTGCCGTGCTTGAGCACCTCGCGCACCTCGTCGTCCCAGTTGAGCTCGCTGGAGCCCGTCCACACGCCCTGGCCCATGAGGAAGGGCATGTTGTAGACCCGCTTGGCCGCCTGTATCTCAAAGCGCGACAGCAACTGCTCGCACACGAGGTCGAGCTTGCCGTCGAGCATCTCGAAGAACAGCTCGATGTCGCCCTTGGAGCGAATGGCAAGGCGCGGCAGGTTGATGGAGGTAAAGCTCAGGTTGCCACGGCCAGGCACGACCTCGTTGGTGGGGTCAAAGGTGTTGCCGATAACGCGGGTGCGGCAGCCCATGTAGGCTATCTCAGTCTCAGGCGTGCCCTTGTAATACGCCTTGTTAAACGACGCGTCCATAAAGCTAAAGTTGGGGAACAGCCGCTTGGCGCTCACGGCGCAGGCCTGCTTGAACAGGTCGTAGTTGGGGTCGTCGGGGTTATAGCTCACGCCCTCCTTCACACGGAATATCTGTATGGGGAAGATGGGCGTCTCGCCGTGTCCCAGCCCTTCCTCGGTGGCAAGCAGGATGTTCTTGACAGCCATGCGGCCCTCGGCGCTCGTATCCATGCCGTAGTTGATGGACGAGAACGGCGTCTGCGCCCCAGCGCGCGAGTGCATCGTGTTGAGGTTGTGGATAAACGCCTCCATCGCCTGGTGCGTGGCCTTGTCGGTGTCGGCGGTCGCCTGCTTGACGGCGTACTTCTGTGCCTGGTCGACGACCTCAGGGGTGAGCTCCAGCTCGGCAACAAGCGCGTCCTTCTCCGCATTCACATAGGTCGCGTTCATGATAAGGGTGGGGATAAGGCCGGTCTCGCCTTCGATGCGCGCGGTGAGGGCGTCCACCTTTTCCTTGGTGTCCTCGACGCTTGCCAGCAGTTCGAGCGCGGCTGCGAGGTTCTTCTTATAGAAGCGGCGGAAGGTCTTCTTGACGCCCAGCGCCATGCCGTAGTCGAAGTTGGAGATCGACTGGCCGCCATGCTGGTCGTTTTGGTTGGACTGGATGGCGATGCAGGCGAGCGCGCTGTAGCTTGTGATGTCACTGGGCTCACGCAGCACGCCGTGGCCGGTGGAGAAGCCGCCCTTAAAGAGCTCGATGATGTCGATTTGGCAGCAGGTCGTCGTGAGCGTGTAGAAGTCGAGGTCGTGGATGTGGATGTCGCCTGAGCGGTGTGCCTTGGAGTGCGCGTCGGGCAGGATGCTTATCTGGTAATACTGCTTGGCAGTTGCCGAGCCGTACTTGAGCATGGTGCCCATGGCGGTGTCGGCGTCGATGTTGGCGTTCTCGCGCATGACGTCTGAGTCGGCGGCCCTGGAGCGGGTTATCTCGTCGATCTCCTTCATGAGCTTGGTGTTCATCTCGCGCGCGCGGGAGCGCTCGGCGCGGTACTTGATATAGGCGCGGGCTATCTGTACAAAGCCGTTCTCAGCGAGGACCTCCTCGACGAGGTCCTGGATACCCTCGACGGTGGGGTCGCCTTCGATGGCACCTTCTTCAAGCTTCTTCATAACCTGCTGGGCAAGCTTGTTTGCTACCTCGCGGTCCTTGAAAGAGCCTGATGCGCTGAACGCCTTCTCGATGGCATCCGAAATCTTTGAGAGCTCGAACTCGACGGCCCTGCCGTCCCTTTTGATGATACTGGTGACCATAACTGTTACTCCTTCTGCATTTAATGCGCGTTTGGATGCTGACTGGTTTGCAGGGCATCCCCATGGCTGGTACGTTTTGCCCAAAAACCACAAGAGAGATTGAGCGGTGCTGTGTTATCCACAGGTACATCACAGGTTACTTGCACATTACCCACAAGATGTTGTGTGTGTCTCAAATTGACAGCATAGATATAGTAGTAGTCATGACAAACATTTGCAATATGAAGTTTGTGGAGTTTTAAAAGTTTTTCTGTAGAGGGCGCTGGAATCATCGGTGAAATGCTATGTCAATACTGAGCGAAAATGTCACAGCGATTAACCCGCCTTCTTCAGGCGCTTCAACATCATCTGATAATAAGCCTCCTTCCAAGGATGGTCCTTCGGTGGGATGTATACCCTCC
>JAITNB010000085.1 GCA_031290695.1 Coriobacteriales bacterium
CCGCAGCAAAGGTTAGGTTACGCGCAGTGATGACGTTCGAGACTGTTGTCGAGTTCCAGTTCACGGTACCCGCAAGCACCACATTAAAGCCACTGCCCGACTGTTGGACAAGGGGGGACGGCTGCGTGGTGCCCACCTGGCTCACGTTGTTGAATGTCACAGTCCACCCAATTGCGTTTGCTGCGCTTGTACTGCTGTAAACCACCGCGTTTGCTGCGGCGGTGCCAGCATGGGCAATCTTGACATTAGTCAGAGTAAGTGAGTGGGCAGTAGTTGCGGTACCAAGCACCAATGAGTTTGTCGCAGTGGTGTCTGTTCCAAAATCGATGGTGTAGGTGTTGCTGGTGGTGGGATCACTTATAATCTCAAGATTGGCAGTACGGGCGGTTACGCCCGGCCTGTTGGCAGCTGCGGATGCCGGATTAGTGATGCTGTTCATGAGGATGATCCTCGTGACAACGCCCGCCGTGTTGTTCCGGTAGGCCGTCACAAACTCTGCCCAGGTGGTTACATACGCATCGCCAACATCCAGTATGCCAATCCCACCGCCTGTTGGCGCGGCCGCGACGCCCCCGGTTCCCTCGGCGCCTTCGATACCCTCGGTGCCCTCGGTGCCTTCGGTGCCTTCTTCAACAGCTGGCTCTTCTGGCTCGGTACTCTCGGGCTCGCCTTCCTCCTCGACTCCCTCTTCGGGGGGAGCCGATTCGGGTGGCGTTACGGCGGGTGTCACCTTCTCCGCTGACGAGGTAACCGGTGCCGCAGAGGCCCCGGCGGGAAACATGCCGATGACCATAACCGCAACAAGCAGGACGGTCATCATCCTGCTAAAGAGGTTTGGTACCCTGTTGTGCCTGCTTGATGCGTTCTTTTTGTTCTTCATGACGAGCCCCCTACTTTTTGCTCCCATTACTTACCTACTCCACTACTCAACTTACCTTGCCAACATTACTAACCGATACGTACTCCGTGCTCCGTGCTCGATACCTGCTCAGACTGTTTCGAAGTCTGCTATCAAAAGTTCATCGCCCTGACGTTCGAGCTTATAGACAACTACTCCCTCGACCGGCGTAAGCACGCCGTCTTTAGCGAGTGTGTAGGTTTCTCTTGTTATGACGTAATAGTTGTTGCCAGACACCATAATCTGGCCGATGGCCAATGAGTGGAACGCGAGCTGTGAGCCATCGGTTCTCGCCACGACCTTCTCCGTAAGGGAATCCCCTACTGCCGACTCAAAGACCGCTTGGCCGTCCTCGTTGCAGTAGGTGACCCAGTTGGAGTTGAAGGTTATAACGCGGGCAACCGCCGCTTGGTCAAAGAGGAGGTCGTCGGCGTCTGCGGCGGTTGGGCCCTCGGCCATGAAGTCGTTCTCGATGGGTTGGAGGGTCGAGGCGTCAACGATAGTGAGCGTCTGGCCCGCGAATGCAAGGGCTGGGTCCCAGTTGATAGCGCCGATGTGCTCGGTGCCAGTGCTTTGCGAGCGTATGACGGCGTCGATGTCTTGGGTGGGTGCGACGGTCTTGGTGGGTTCTTGCGAGCCGGTTGTAGCGTTGTTTGGCACCACCAGGTTGTATATGACAATAGCGAGAACGATGATGACCAGCACCATCGCCGCATTGATAATATACCTTGATTTTATCTGTGCTGGCTTCTTCTTCTCACCTTTATCAGCCTCTGGCTGAGCAGCAGAAGGCTCAGCAACAGAAGGCTGCTGAGCAACAATAGCTTCTTGCTCCTCTGGTGAGCATGGCGCGCCGTTAGAATCCACAGAATCCCCTCTTCTCCGTAGTGCATGGTTTCCCTATTATAAAGTTAGTATCACAATAGTTGAAAGTATTGCTACTTGTCAAGGTGCAATACTGGCGGTGGGGGGTAACGCGAAAAAAAGACCACAAGGCCGTTATGGTCGCATTATGGCGAACCACTTGCATATAAAACCCCTCTTTCTTCACTCTTATACGGCCCCTCTGGCACATTCCTTCGCAGTTTCGACTTTATCTTATTCTCGAAGGTTGTGCCCGATAGAGCCATTCTAGTGATGATGGAGGACAAAGGATAGTGCCGTTTATCGCGATGAACGGCACTTGACAGCGAGGGGCAGGTGCTCAAATTGGGGGCTTGAAGGGGCGCAAAAGGACATGGACACGCTGGGGTGTAGCTGGGAAAACAGGGTTTGGGAGTGTGTGCGGTGCCTGAGCCGCCTTAGTAGGGGGCCTCGAGGCTGGTTTGGGCGTGAGCGTCGTCTTTGAGGGTCGCAAAGTTGTTTTGACGGTAGCGATCGAGGGCCACGGCGGCAATCATGGCGGCATTGTCGGTACAGGCGATGGGGGGCGGGAACACCACCTGGATGCCTTTTGCCCACATGGCTGTTTGATAGGCTGTGCGCAGGGCCTTGTTGGCAGCAACTCCCCCACCCAGGCAGAAGGTCTGGGTGTTGGTCTGCTCAAGGGCGGTGAGGGCCTTTGCCACCTGCACGTCAATGACCGCCTGCTCGAAGGATGCCGCGAGGTTGGGGATATTGAGGGGGCGGCCCGCCGCCTGTTCCTGCTTGATATAGGTGATAACGGCGGTCTTGAGGCCACTGAGCGAGAAGCGCAGGTCGTGGCTGTGCAGCATGGCACGGGGAAAGTTGACAGCTCTGGGGTCGCCTTGCTGGGCAAGCCTTGAGATAACGGGCCCGCCGGGGTAGCCAAGCCCGAGGGCCTTTGCGACCTTGTCAAACGCCTCCCCCACCGCGTCGTCGAGGGTCTGCCCGAGGATGCGGTAGTCGCCCCACCCACGCACCTGCACAAGCATGGTATGCCCCCCGGAGAGCAGTGCGGTCACAAACGGGGGGGTGAGGGGGGGCACGGAGCAGGGTGCAATGTTGACTTTGCTACTGTCATTCTTGCGCGAAGCGCGAGAATCTATGTCCGTGAGGGCATCGTTTGCTAACTTTGTGAAGCGGTTGGCGTAGATGTGGCCTTCGAGGTGGTTTACGCGGATGAGGGGAAGGCTCGTTGCCCAGCTGAGGCCCTTGGCGAAGGCGACCCCTACAACGAGGGCGCCGATGAGGCCGGGTGCATAGGTGACGGCGATGGCGTCGAGGTCTTGCACGCCCATCTGTGCGTGTTCAAGGGCCTGGTCGACAACGCCTACGATGGCCTCGGTGTGCTTGCGGGAGGCGATCTCGGGGACAACGCCGCCAAAACGTGCGTGAAAGTCTATCTGGCTGGCGATGACATTGGCGTACAGGTTGTGGCCACCGTCGATGATGGCGGCGGCGGTTTCGTCACAGGAGGTCTCGATTGCGAGGATAAGGGGGGTTTGTGGGGTATGGACACGCTGGGAAGTAGCTGGGGAAACAGGGTTTTGAGGAGGCGCACTGCCGTTTTTGTCAGCAGGGGGGGCATCTAAGAGGGATTGACCGCTTTGCAGGCAAGGATCCTCGGCGTTTTGCGCTAGGAATGACCGTGCAAGTGGCGACGTGAGAGGGAGGGGGGCTTTTAGGATGAGGGCATCCTCGCGGGTGGGAGGTGCGGGCAGCACTGCGACGACGTCCGCCACGGGCACCAGGGCGTCCTCGCGGGTGGGGGACGCGGGCTTATCTGCAGGAAGGTCTTTGGCGGGGGGGTAGTAGTTCTTGCGGAGGCCGTGGGGGGTGAAGCCGAGGGAGTGGTAGAGGGATTGGGCGGCGGTGTTGGAAGGGCGGACCTCGAGGCTGGCAGTGGTTGCGCCGAGGGCGAGGGCGTCGGTGGCGAGGTGGGTGATGAGGGTGCGGGCGACGCCGTGGCGACGGTAGGCGGGAGCTGTTGCGAGGTTGAGGATTTGGAGGTCGCCGTCGATGACCTGCCCGCCGGCGTAACCTGCGAGCTGGCTGTGGCTAAAGGCGGCCCACCAGGTGCGTGTGCGGGTTTGGCTGGAGGCGGCGAGCTCGCTGGCAAACATGCCGCGGGTCCAGGGGCTGGTGGGAAAGGCGGCACCTTCGAGGGCAGTCGCTGCGTCGAGGTCGCTGGCGGCGAGGGGGCGGTACGTGAGGGGAAGGGGAACGTTGGGCTTGGCACCCTTGGGCGGGGATGCGGGCTGCACCTGCAGGGGCTCTTGGCCTACCACGTCTTGGCCCACGGCCAAGGATGATGGCAGAGGGGCGGTCACGCCGCTGGGAGGGACGGGGATGAGGGCGCCTTGGGCGAGGGGGGCGTTGGGCTGGGCAAGGCGTATGCGCTCGTTTTCCTCGGCATCGCTGAGACGGGTGTAGAGAGGGAGGAGGGTGGCCGGATCTCCGTCGCCTTGGGTTTTTGCCTGGCAGTTGGCCTCGAAGGCACAGAGGAGGCCGTGGCCGGTGGGGGCCCAAAGCGTCTGGGGCGCGAGGGTTAAGAGGGGGCTTGCGGTGAAGGCGTCCGCGTATTTGTAGAGGGCGTCGCCAACGAGGATGAGGGGGGTGTTGGCGGCTGCCCAGGCCTGGGCGACTTCTGCCGCTTTAGCCACCGTGTGAGGGTCAAGGCGATGGGCGCCCTTGTTGTCGAGGGTGTAGCGGGCGGGGTAGACCTCGCCGCGCATGGCGTTGGCAAGCACGGCGATGGCACCGCGCAAGCCGTTGAGCCACGCGCCCCATGCCACGGCATCGAGGGTCGACACGCCGTAGAGCGGGACGCCCAGGCCGCGGGCGACGCCCTTGGCCGTGGCAACGCCAATGCGCACACCCGTGAACGAGCCGGGGCCGCGACCGCATACCACCGCGTCGACGCGCTGCCTGTCGAGGTTGTTCCTAGAGAAGAGCGCGTCGACGGAGGGCATGAGCTGCACATTGGCCTGACGGGATGCCGGATGGTCGTCGTGGGCAAGGAGGGTGAGGTGTGTGTCGCCGATGGCGAGGGCTATGTTCTCGCTGGCGGTGTCGAAGGCGAGAATGAGGTCTTTGGGCGGGGGGTCGCTACACATGGGGGGCGTCCCCTTCTCCTTGGGTCGCTGCTGCTGCTTCGAGGTAGCGGGTGAGGAGGGCGGTGCTGTGGGGGCCGGTTGCCCAGACCTTGAGGCCGCGGGCCTCGCCGGAGGCGTTGCCGGAGAACTCGATGGCGAGATAGTCCTGGGGCAGGGCGGCAGAGAACTTGTCGCCCCACTCGACCACACTCACGGCAGTGCCGTCCTCAAGGAGGCCAAAGTAGTCTATGTCGTCCAGCTCTGCCTCGTGGTCAAGGCGGTAGAGGTCGAAGTGGTAGAGGGCGGGGGCGGGGGTGTTGCGCTCCGCGCTTTTGGATGATGGTGACAGTGAGGGGGTGGTGTGTGTTAGGGGTGGCTGTGCGGGGGCGGGGGTGTTGGGGGGGTAGGCGAACATGATGTTGAAGGTGGGGCTGGTTATCTCGGCGGGGATGCCCAGGGCGCGGGCGATGCCTTTGGTGAACTGGGTCTTGCCGGCGCCCAGGTCGCCGGTGAGGATGATGACGGCGCCAGGGGCGAGCAGCGCGCCCAAAGTGGCCCCGAGCTGTTGCGTCTGTTGGGGGGACTGCGAAGTGAGGGAGGGCCCTGAGGTCATAGGGCGCGCTCGTTCTTATCCGCACTCCCTGCTTGCCCTTCGCGTTGGGCGCGCTCGTTCTTATCCGCAGGCCCTGCTTGCCCTTCGCGCTGGGCGCGCTCCTCGCGGCGCTTCTCTAACAGGCGGCCGAGGAGGAGGAAGTCCTGCTCCATGATGGGCTCTTTGCTGCGGTCGTAGATGGCAGCGGCAGGATGGAAGATGGGGAGCACGCTAAAGGGGCCGGTGATATGCACCTGGCCGCGCAGGCCGGTGATGCCGCGGTCGGTCTTGAGGATAAAGCGGGTGGCGAAGTTGCCCAGCGTCACGAGGACCTCGGGGGCGACGGAGCGCACTTGGTCGCGGAGGAAGGGGGTACAGGCCTCGATCTCCTCGGGGAGGGGGTCGCGGTTTTGGGGCGGGCGGCACTTGAGCACGTTGGCGATATATATTTCCTCGCGCGTGAGGCCGGCAAGGGCAAGGAGCTTGTTGAGGTATTGGCCGGCCGCGCCGATAAAGGGCTCGGCACCCAGGTCCTCCTGCTTGCCGGGGGCCTCGCCAACAAACATCACCTGGGCGTGGGGGTTGCCTACGCCAAAGACGATGGTGGTACGGGTCTCGCACAACGCACAGCGGCGGCAGTCGCCCAAGGTGGATTGTATGGTTGCGAGCGTTGTGGTCATGGGAGGCTCTCAATCGTGCTTTGGCGGCGCTCTTGTCTGCTAGTTCTTGTATACCTTGTTAAGACGTAGGCCAAAGATGCAAGCCAGCTCGTAGCTGATGGTCCCGAGTTTGCGGGCCATGGCGTCGAGGGTGAGCTCCTGGTTGCCGCTGCGGCCGATGACGATGACCTCGTCGCCCAGCTCGACATCGAGGCGGGGGTTGAGGGTCGATGAGCGCTGGTTGATCTCTATCATGCTCAGGTCCATACAGATGTTGCCCACCTGCGGGCAGAGCCGCCCCTTGATGAGCATGTCCATACGGTTGGACAGCGAGCGCGACAGCCCGTCCCCATAGCCAACAGGGACCGTCGCGATGCGCACATTGCCCGGCGAATGGTACGAGTACGCGTAGCTCACGCCCTCGCCCACCGGCACGTTCTTGATGCAGTTCACGCGTGAGCGCACGCTCATGACGGGCCGCAGGTCGATGAGCTCGCGCGTGGTGTCGCCCGGGTGCAGGCCAAACATCGCGATGCCAATGCGCACCATGTCGTAGTGCGTCTGCTTATACCGTATCGCTGCCGCCGAGTTTGCCGCGTGGATGATGCCCGGGTCGATGCCAAAATAGCGGATGTTTTCAATCGCCGCGTTAAAACGGTCGAGTTGCAATTTGAGCTCGTAGGTGTCATGCAGGTCGGCCGTCGCAAAGTGCGTGAACACCCCTTGCAGCTCAAGCCCGCGGTGAAAGCCCACGGTGCGCAAGAAGTCGGCCGCGTCACTGTGGTGTACGCCAATGCGGTTCATCCCCGTGTCGATCTTAAGGTGAAACGGAGAAACGCGGCCCTGCTGGTCTGCCGTCTCGCCCAGCGCGAGGGCGAACTCCATGTTGTAGACCGTGGGTATGAGGTTGTAGTGCAGGAGGGCAGGGATGGTTGTTTGGGGCGGCTCGGCCAGGACGAGGATGGGTTTGGTGATGCCGGCGTCGCGCAGTTCGATGCCCTCGTCAACATTGGCGACCGCCAGGTACTCGGCACCGTGGGTGATGGCGACCTTTGCGACCTCAAGCGCCCCGTGGCCGTAGGCGTCGGCCTTGACCACGCCCATGATCTTGACGCCGGGGCCGATGCGCTTGCGCAACGCCTTGAGGTTGTGCCGCACGGCCTCGCGGTCGATCTCGAGCCACGCCCAACGCCGGTCGTTGGCGGCGATGAGGGGAACAGGGGGATCGACGGGAAGAGGGCTGGCTGCGGGCTTATCCGCAGGTTTGTCTACGGGTTTACCTGCCGCGTTAGTGTCGCCTGGAGCGGTCCCTTGTATCTGGTTGACTTCCCGTTCGAAATCGTCGAAGAGATTGGATTCGGGCTGGGCCCCCTGGTTGGAACCCTTGCCGCCCTCGATGACCCTGAACCCTTCCACAAAACTCCTTCGCTATAAGGCAGGGAGCCATTCGCGCTGCTTGCCTGTGAGATATATTGGAGCGGGCGACCGGGTTCGAACCGGCGAATGATGGCTTGGGAAGCCATTGCCTTACCACTTGGCTACGCCCGCTTGCATTGGTAGATTCTACCACAGGTTGAGCAGTGCGTCGCGGACCTCTTCCCCGATGCCCTGCTTGCTCACGACCATCACCACGTCGCCGGGGTTTAAGACCGTCGAGCCGTTGACGATGGCGAGGTTTGTGCCTTTTCCTACTGCTACCAACAGGCTCTCGGGCGGCAGGGTGATACTGGCGACGCGCTTGCCTTTGGGCGTCTTGCCGAGCATCTTCTTGGGCAGCGCGACCTCGGTGATGACCAGGTCGCCCTGAGAGAGCGACATGATGGCGTGTACGGCGCCCTCGGTGGCCTCCATCTCGATGAGGCGCGAGATAACCGAGGTGGACGACACGGCCTCGATGCCCATGCTCCTAAAGATGCGCTCGTTCTTAGGGTTGTTCACCCGTGCGATGGTGCGTGGCACGCTGAACACGAGGGAGGCTATCTCGCAGGCCACGAGGTTGGCGTCGTCGGCGCCGGTGGTCGCGACGAAGATGTCGGCCTCGCCAACTCCGGCGTCGGCCTGGTATACCGAGTCGCAGCCGTCGCCTTTTATCATGAGCGCCTGTTGGGGCAGCGTGAGCGCCAGGCGCTCGATCTTCTTCTCGCTCTGCTCGATGATGGCCACCTGATGCCCGTTGTTGAGCATAGTGGTCGCGAGGTACTCGCCTATCTTGCCGCCGCCGTTTATGACAATGTACATCCTGTGGGTCTCCGTTCGGGTCTATTGGGACATGTATGTGCCTATGTGTTCGAGAAGGGACCTGCGCACACAGGCCAAGACTATGTCGCCGTGGTAGAGGATGCTGTCTTTGGTGGGAATCGAGCTCAGGCTCTGGTCTTTGCGCTCAAAGGCTATGATGCGTATCTCGTGGTCGCGCTCTAGTTCGCTAACCTGAATAGCCTTTTTCTCGGTGTCCGACAGGTTGAGCGCGAAGCGCAGCACCTCGTAGTCGCCAAAGGTGTCAACATGGCTGCCGTGTTTTGCCGCAATCTTGGAGTATATCTCCTCGGCAACGAGGGTGGTGCCGCACACGTAGTCCAGCCCCAGCTGCATGTAGGCGCTCTCACGGTCGGGGTTGTAGAGGCGCGTGAGCACATGCGGCACGCCAAAGAGCTTGCGGCCCATCTCGGCGATCATCAGGTTTGAGTTGTCCTGGTCGGTCACCGCGGCCAGCACGTCACATTCCTCCACGCCCGCGTCGAGCAACACCTCCTCGTCAAAGCCCACGCCCACAAGGGTGCGCCCCTCAAAGTTGCGGCCCAGGTTGCTAAACGACTGCTGGTCGTTGTCTATCACCACGATGTTGTTGTCCTCTTGCGAGAAGAGCGTGGCGAGCTGTGATCCCACTCTCCCGCATCCTACGACGATGATGTTCACGGTGTTCCTTTCGCGTCACTACGTACTATAGTGCTTAATGGGGCAGGAAGCGAGTGGTTGGCTCGTGGTCCTGCGAGCTTAAGGGGCAGGAAGCGAGCGGTGGGCTCGTGGTCCTGCCTCCAAAAAGCAACGCCACCCAGCGGTGGCGTTGGGGCAGTGCTATAGGGCGGTCTCTTTGTTACTTCTTGACAAAGAGGTTAAGCTTGCCGCCGCAAGAAGGGCAGGTACCCTTGAGCATGGGGCGGCCGTTCTTGGTGGTAACCTCGGTTGGATCTACGATCTCCTTCTTCTCCTTGCACTTCACACAGTACGCTTCAGCCATGAAACACCTCCGATTGATTTGTTGGACTTGACCATCAACAGCATCACGCTGCTGCTTGAAGCTTGAAGTAGGATACAACAAAAGCGTGCGGGAAGTGGCTGATTCAGGCAAAAAACCCCGTATTGTGCAAAAAACACCCTATACAAGGAGGAGATTCCCGCAGTTTTGCACCCCTAATTGCTCTTGATAAGCTGGATTACCACGTCGGAGGTACTTGCAAGGGTGCGCTCGCTGAGGTGCTCGGGGGTGTCCTTGCTTGAGCTCCAGCCAACAGGCATCTTGCCCTCAAGGCCGAGCAGCGATATGGCCCGCATTCCCTCTTTGAGCGCTACCGAGGCGCTCGTCTCGTAGCCATAGAAGAGCATGGGCGAGATTCCCACGCCCACGGCCTTGTCTGCCGAGGAGATGAGGTTTTGCAGACGGTGGTCGGTATTGCGGCCCACTGCCGCCCCCTCGCGTATGGTAAAGCAGAGCTCTCCGGCACCCACCCCTTCAAGGTTGATGATAAGGGCGCCTCGCAACTCGCTTGAATGCCCCCTGATAAACTCCTTCATGCCCGCATTGTCTGCGCCATGCGCCCCCAGGGCAACCAGCCAGACCTCTTTGTCGAGCAACTCCTGGCTCAGGTCCATCATCGCATCGACATTGCCTTCATACGACGTGCCTCCGTAGGCCCCGCCCTTCCAGCTGTCGTCTTCTTCTTCTGAGAAGTTCTCCCAGCTCCCAATGCTCGACCCCTCCTTGCGCGCGTCAAAACCCTCGTCCACGCCAATCCAGCTTGACGGTGCGTCCTCGAACTTCTCCTTCTTCTTGCCTGAGATGCGGTCGCCCATGTTGCCAAAGAACGACCGTACCCGCGATGAGGGCATCGATACCAGCTCGGGGTCTGAGAAGGTCCCCGTCTCGGAGTATTCCCGTACAACGGAGGAGTCGTCGGCATCTACTATATAGTGTTCGCCCCCCTCGTGATATTCAAGCAGCTCCTCGCCAACCGGGCGCATCACGCCGGTCGCACCAAGCGGCGCAAACGCGCCGGTGAGGTTTATGGGCGAGTCGCTCTCGGGGAGCAGGACCTCGCTTGGGTCCAACGACATAACGAGCCCCGCCTGATGGGTGGGTATCTTGCCCGACTCCCCCGCCGCCACCGAGGGGAGGGCCGACAGGCGGCCTAACGGGGCGCTCGTGCGGGGCTCGTCGTGGGCAGGGCGTGGCGCGTGTGATGGCTGTGATGTACGTGACGCCTGTGATGTGCGTGACACCTGTGATGTGTGTGACGCTCGTGATGCCCGTGACGTGCGTGACGGTTCTGGTGGCATGGTGAGCGGGGCGTTTGCACCTTGCCGCTCCTCGTTTGCAGGTACAACGACTGCGGGACCGTTCGCACCCAAACCAGGCAGGACCTTGAAGGCGGAGCGGTCGATCCCGCTAAAGTCTGGTTGCAGAGAAGGCCCAGGGAGCTTTTGCCGCGGCGCGTCCGGAGCAGGGATGGTGGGCTGTGACACAGGCGCGGATGCAGGTGTGGGGGCAGATGTGGAGGCGGGTATAGGGGCGACCTCGCCGGTGGTCGCGGCAGACGCCTGTTCCTTGGCGAACCGCTCCTCGGCGGGCTGTGGCTCGGCAAGGGTTGGCTCGGCAGGTTGTGGCTCAGCAGGCAGTGGCTCGGCGGGCGGGGCGACGGGCAGTGACTCGGCGGGTTGTGGCTCAACAGGCAGCGCAGTAAGCGTCTCTACCGTGGCAACGGGGCCGGAGCGGGCGGGCGACGGCACGGGCTCCGTGTCGAGGGTCTCGGGGTGTCCGAGTGCGGTGCCGGTAGTGGGAACATCGGCAAACTTGGAGCGGTACCCGGCCTTGTCTTTTGCATCAGTCCCGCTCTTCTCCGCCTTTTCCTCTGCTTTTTTCTTCGCGTTGGCAAACCATGAGGGGGTGCCGTCGGCCTCGCGTTTTTGGGGCAGGATGAGTTTTTGGCGGGCGGCGGCCCCTTGCTCCTGCTGCTCTCGCTGTTCTTGTTGTTCCTGCTGTTCCTTCTGTTCCTGCTGTTCTGCGAGGGGCTTGCGTACGTGGATATAGGGGTTTTGGGTCAGGTTGCTTGCCGAGGAGGGCGTAGCAGAGGCAAATTGCCTGGCAGGGCCCCTCGCCGGGGGGGCGGGGATAGTGGTGCGTGAGCCAACGGGGCGCGGGGCGTCGCGCGAGACCGGGGGGGCCAGGTCGATAGTCTGCTCGTTCTCGGAGTGCGCGGGAGGGGTGGACGGGTCGAAGGCGGAGACGGGGGCTTCGGGGTCGAAGGAGGCTACAGGGTCAAAGGCAAGGGCGTTGGGGTCGAGGGTATCGACGACGGAGGCCATGGAAGCGCGTGGGGTCACACGCTCGTCGGCGGCGGCCAGAGTGGACGCGAAGCCGGGGTCGGTAGCAGAGGCGCGGCTGCGCTCGCTGCGGTCACGGTCGCGGTCGCTGCGCTCGCTGCGGTCACGGTCGCTACGGTCACGGTCGCGGTCACTGTGGTCGCTACGGTCACCGTGGCCGCTGCGCTCGCTGCGCCGTGCGCCCAAACTCCTCCGCGAACGTCGCGGCTCATTGGACAGGGAGAACAGGCGCTCGGCGATGCCATGGAGCGCAGCGATGCCGGAGCCGTTGCAGTTGGCCCCAAGGGTATGGGGCATAAGGCGGTTGACGACCTCGACAATGAGCGCAAGCAAAGCCACGGCCCCAAAGGCACAGGCGACGACTACGGCGATGCTGATAACAAAGCCGGGAAGGGGCAGCAGCGTGAGCAGCGCGACAAGAGGCAGCGCAACAACGGCAATGCGAATGACGCGGCGTAGCTGGTGGAGGTTGTTCGCCATGAACGGCAGCGCCTGGAGCTTCGCGCGCTCAGAGTCGTAATGGGCGACGACGACGATCTTGCGCTTTTTGGCGGCGACCTCTTGGGGGAGGTAGCGCGCGACGACGTTTTGGCTGAGGCTCTTCTTAAAAAACGGCGCAAAGGGGTTCTTGCCCAGATAGTCCACCACCAGCAGGGCTGCCGCTATGAGGGCAAGGATAAAGGCGCCCGTCCTGAGGCCAGGCATAAAATAGAGCACAAAGGCGGCCAGGGCGGCCACTGCATAGATGAGGATACGCAGCAGGCCGGCCGTGCTGGCACAGGTGAACTCCTCGATAACAGTGTCAAGGCCAGCGTCACGCAAGCGCACGGCTATGTGGTCTGCTGCCCGCTGCTCGGCCTTCGAGCCTGCGGGGCGCGGCCCAATCTCCTGCACCAGTTCTTCCACGTACTCCGTTAATACTGCCATAAAC
>JAITNB010000131.1 GCA_031290695.1 Coriobacteriales bacterium
CGCACCCTGCTCGAGACGATGTACGAGCTCCCCGGCAACGACCGCATAAGCGAGGTCGTCGTAACCGCCGAGGCCGTACAAGGCGAGCAAAACCCCACCCTGGTCCTACGAGGATCCAAGCGCGCCCAGAAAGCGAGTGCCTAGGAGTCAGGGTTTTTTGCTGTTGGGTTGCCTTCTTGTTCGTTATGTAGGCGTTTCTCAAAAAGCTGGAACATCTCGCGTTTGGAATGGATGTCGAGTTTCTTGTAGATGTTAGAGATGTGCGTTTTCACAGTTCCCTCGGAGAGTGCACAGGCCTCCTCGATTTCACTGCGTTTCTTTCCCGCCATGAGCAACTCGAACACCTCGGATTCACGCGGCGACAGGTGCCAGCGCTCTGAGAACGCATCGAGAGCGGCGTTGTTCTCTCGTGAGGCTTGCGACCAGAACACGGAGCCCGAGATGAAGTGGCTTCGCATGAAGATACCCATGACGATGAGAAACAGCAGATAAACGACGACCATCACAAAGGTGCTCGTTGCGAACTCAAAACCGGCGACAATGTGCGCCCAGGCGAGGGTAAGCAGTGAGTAGACCGTATTCGAGACACCCGCGACACGAAAGTAAGGGGTGCTTACCGTGCGAATACACTCGATGATGATCATCCAGCGCACCAGATGTGCGAAGAGCTCGATGGCCGTTGTGACGGCATCGAACAGGTAGCCAAACTGGAAGTCATTGGTAAGCGCGAGTATCTGCAGGCCTCCGAGCTGGACGGCAAGCCCGATGATGCAACGCAACGGCAGTGAGAGCTTGTGGCGCGGCAGGATGAACACCAGGTACGACAACAGGAGGATCACTACTGAGATTATCACCAGCTCGCTTATCGAGAGTTCGGTCATACCTGTGAAGTTGGCGCGCGTTTCTCCCCAGATACCAACATTACTGAGGATGCGGATAAATACGAGTGCGGCGGTAATCACAGCCACGATGACGAGCATTGCGTATTTGTCAAAGCGGTGTGATATGTGCTTAGGGGCAGTCTTGGCCTGCATACCCGTAGACCCTCGCAAGGCAAAGAAATAGCAGGTCGCCGTAACGAGGGGGACCAACACCACAACCACCATCTGCGCAACTGCGGGCAGGTACAGGCTCAGGAGTATGGACAGCACGGTCTCAAGGACGAGGCTCACGGCGATACAGCATACGGCGGTCTCGGTTGAGAACCGCTGGGCAAAGATCACATAGAACACCCAGGTGAGCACGGTGTATCCACAGCTTGCAATAAAGATACCTGCTGCGGCGAAGAGGTCAGGCGGAATAAGCGTTTGATGGTAGGAAATCACGAGTATGCCTGTCGCGACACTCATAAGCAACGCCATGGTGCCCACAAACACGCTTTGTATGCGAGGTATGTAGGGAGCGGCCACCAGGAGGATAAGCCCGATACCCAGACGGCCCACGAGGAACGCATCACGATTGTAGACACTACTGCCGGTTGAGGGGTCGACGGGCAGCAGGTTGACGCTGTAGCCAACAATATCGGTCCAAAGCCCCGCAGCCGTTAAGCCGAGGATCATCCAAAAAAGAACCACAGGAACAGACTTATTTGATCCAGACATCCCTCACCATTTCTTCAAGCTCCTCCTTGTCGTTGATTATAGTGGTGATGATGACATTAATCCATCGTCCATTCCATCATCCTTTTCTAAATCCTGCATTCATCCAAAAGAAGGGGATGCTGTTTTGAAAAGAGCCGATGCCTGGCCTATATACAGGGTGAGCGAAAGGCGGTAAACCTTACCAAGTAACAAAGGCCAAAGTGACGATGGGCAGAGGGTCCAGCAGTCTGGCCTTGGAGAATGACGAGGAGGAAAGGAATCATGAAGAAGAGCAATGAGTCCAAAACGGTATCGAGGCGCAACTTCCTGATGGGCACCGGTGTTGCCGCTGCAGGTGTGGTCGCAGCGGGGCTTGTGGGTTGTGGGAACACAGCCCCTGCGGCGGGCTCCGGGGACACGGGCGGATCAAGCGCGGGAAGCGACGCAATCACGTGGGACTATGAAGCTGACGTTATTGTCGTGGGCACCGGTCCTGCCGGCCTTGCTTGTGCTGCTGCGGCAGGTGAGGGAGGCGCAAGTGTCATTGCTATCGACGCGAACGATAAGGTTGGCGGCAAGGGTATCCTCGCCGGCGGCAACCTAGGTATTGGCGGCGGTACGCGTATGCAGGCCGAGGCTGGTTTTGAGGAGACCGCCGACATCATCTACGAGGACCGTACCATTCCCAACCTGCGCACCGACAAGACCATGACAATCGAGCTCATTGACGGTACCGAGTATGAGATGGGGCAGTGGCGCAAGATCTCGGGTGCTGAGGATGGTGAGGGCATGGCACGCGCATTTGCCGATGCCAGTCTCGATACATGGAACTGGCTCGATGCCATGGATATTCCCTTTATCAAGGCGAACGTGAGCAGCATGTCGGCCGTGTACCGCGGCTCGCGCTATTACACCACCACCAGCCCGCGCCTTGTCGACCGTGACAACGGTGCAGAAGGCGACATGCAGGCGGGTGGCGCTGGCCTGTGCTGGCCCATCTATGATGCCGGTGTTGCCGCTGGCGCCGAGTTTATCCTCAACACGAAGATGACCAGGATTATCCGCGCAGACGGTGACCGTGCTGGGCGTGTGATTGGAATCGAAGCCGAACAAGATGGCAAAACAGTGTACTTCAAGGCGAACAAGGCCGTGTTCCTGGGAACCGGTAGCTGGAACGGCAACAACAAACTCAAGTCGCTGTTCCTCCCATGGCTGGTCAAATACCCTCACGTGAGCGGTGAGCCCTATGTGTTCAACGATGGCTCTGGTATCGAGCTCGCCCTCGACATCGGTGCCTCCCTCTCCACCGACCGTGGTTGCGACTGGCATGGCTGGCATCGCCACGCGGGTACCGTGTGGCACAGTATCGACTTGCCCTTTGGCCTCCCCGGCACCGCCGAGCCGCTTGACAGTGAGTGCGTCTATGTCAATGCTGAGGGTGTTCGCTTCATGAACGAGGAGATTGGCGAGGATAACCCTGCATGGGTGGGCGGTGCCAAACCGTTCTACTTCGCCCAGTTGTGTGCGGCGCAGACGGGCGACGAGGACGGTCCCATTGTGTGGATTGTGCTCGACGAGGCCTCTCGTGCCAAACAGGAACTTGAGTTCACCGTTGGTGAGATTGTGGAAGACACCATGTATGCCATGGCCGATACCATCGACGGGCTTGCTTCCGGTATGGGTGTTCCAGCAGATGGGCTTGTTGCCGCGGTAAGCCGTTATAACGAGATGGTGGATAAGGGCGTGGACGATGACTTCCAGAAGAGGCATCTCGACGCGAAGATCGAAACTCCTCCCTTCCATGCGGTCAAATGGGGTATCCAGAAGCACAATACCCTCGGAGGTGTCACCATCAATCCCAAGGCACAGGTACTGGACTGGGATCAAACGCCCATTCCCGGTTTCTACGCGGCAGGCGAGTCGGCTGGTGCCATGGACCTCATCGGCCTCGCGAAGCCCATCGTATTTGGCAGGATTGCCGGCACGACCATAGCCGGTGAAGAATAAACATGACCATACGGGAAGACATACGACGATGAAGATAAACATGAAGGCCTTGAGGTTCCTTGGTATCGCGGTTGTGGCAGGAGTGCTTATCGCGTTGGTAGCGGTCGCGGGAGGGTGTGCCCCCAAGACAGCAGATACCAACAGCAACACACAGGCACCTGCGGGCGATTCTTCGGACGCCGGTGGCATAGTCGCCGACTTCACGTGGTCTGCCAACTCCGAGTGTGGTACCTGCCATGTGGTCGAACAAGGCTCGATGGACACCACTGCCGCAACGGCCTCGGTACACTTCTTCAACGGGGTCGACTGCCTGCAATGCCATACCGATGTTGCGAAACTCGAAAGTGCGCATGAAGGCGTGAACACCGCATCGAGGATGCCCACCAAACTCAAGACTGCCCTCATAGGCAACGACATCTGCTTAAGTTGTCATGAGAGTACCCACGACGACCTTGCGGCACTTGCTGCCCTCACGGCCTCGAGTACGATACTCTCTGATAAGGACGCCACCGTGGTCAACCCCCACGACCTGCCTCAGAACGATGACCACAACATCATCAAGTGTGGCAGCTGTCACGACATGCATTCAAGTGAGCCGATTGCGCAAACCTCGAAGAAGAACTGCCTCAACTGCCATCACGAGGATGTCTTCGAGTGTGGCACTTGCCACGAGGTCTAAAAGCACGAGCGAGACAGGGTTCGACCCCTGTCTCGCTCGATTGCCTCACGGTATGTCATTGAATTAAAACAATCAAACCAAGCGAACATTGGAATCACGAGCCAGCCTGTCTGATGGCGGTTGCTCTTGCTATACTATACGGTCATACGGTTTTGGACTGAGGAGGCGCGCTTTTGACT
>JAITNB010000133.1 GCA_031290695.1 Coriobacteriales bacterium
TCGGATGTGGTGTTCAGGATACTGTTTGGAAGCGACGGGAGCGAGGAGATACTGGCGGGCCTCCTCTCCTCGGTGCTCGACCTGCCCGAGGAGGAATACGAGTCGCTTGCCATCGTGGATCCTGCCTTGAAGGGGGAGGTTAGCGACAAGCACGGCATCCTGGACGTACGCATCAAGACGACGTCGGGCAGGGTGCTCAATATCGAGGTGCAGCTCGAGGCAGACACGGCCATGAGGCACCGGGTGCACTTCTACCACTCCAGGATGTTCTGCGACCAGATACGCTCGGGGGATCCCTATGCCAGGTTGCAAAGCGCCATATCGGTCGTGATAACCGACTTCTGCTGGATGGACTCTACGGCCTTTGCCAATCACTTCACCTACTATGACCCCGTGACGTGCTGTGAGTTCTCAGATGTTATGTCCATCCATACCCTCGAGTTGCCAAAGCTGCCTGACAACGGCGCGGGAAGGCTGTATGATTGGTGCAGGTTCCTCGACGCGAGGGACGAGGACGAGCTGCGGGGGCTTGCCGGCAGGGACCCCATGATAGGAAAGGCGGTGAGTATGCTTCTCAAGCTGAGCGAGGATGACTCCGTGCGCTACCTGGAGGACATGCGGCAGAAGGCACGCTGGCGCGAGGTGGCGCGCGAGGAGTTCGTACGTGAGGAGGGGCTAGCTGCGGGCAAGGCCGAGGGCAGAGCCGAGGGGTTGGCCACAGGCAAGGTCGAGGCGCAGGTCGCCATCGCCCGCAACCTCAGAGCGGCGGGGCTCTCTCCTGACGTCATCGCGCAGTCAACAGGGCTCTCGCCTGAGGAGGTAGAGGGACTCTGAACCAGTGCCTCCCCCTCGCCGCCACCGTCACAAAGCAACACTAACCCCAGCCGGGCGGGTAACTGCCCGGTCAAGCACGGCTGTACGTAGTACCCAAGCCCACAGATGTCGCTCGGTGTGCGCTCCTTACGGAGTAACCATAAACAGGTCGATGACCTCCTGCTTGGAGTGTATGCCAAGTTTTGCGTAGACGCGCTTGACATGTGTCTTGGCGGTATTCTCGGAGACCTCGAGTGTGGCGGCGATAAGGCCCACCGATGCGCCGCGCGCGAGTAAGGGGAGGACCTCCTGCTCGCGCGTGGTGAGTCCGTGTTGGGCGGCGAGGTCGTGACAACGCGCAAGCAGCGTGTCACTGTCGCTCGATGTGGATGGCATCCCGCCAGGTGCCGTCTCCTTTCTCGGGACAGGCGCCGCATCCCTCGCCATCGTCCGCTCCAGCTGCCCCAGCTTGAGGAGGAGCTCCTCGCGCGAATGGACGTCGAACCTGCGGTAGAGATTGAGCGTGTGGTACTTGACGGCAGAGGTCGAAAGGTACCTATCCTCGCCGATGCGCCGCATGGTCCTCCCGCTGGCGAGCAGCTGCAAGATATCCGCCTCGCGCTCCGACAGTCCGTTTTGCTCGGCTATCCGCGTTACGCTTGTGAGCTGGCCCGGCCCCGGCCCCGGCCCGTCCGCTCCCTCCAAGCGGTGGCCCTCCCGGCGGCCAAGCCCTTTTGAGAGCAACGAGGCCCCAAAGACGATGAGGTAGAGAAGCGCAAGCCCCACCACGGCAAAAACAGCGCTGTTCTCAGTCATGAAGTGGGCAAGCGGGTACCCCAGCGCGATTCCGGCGAGGCGGCAGCCCAGGGTAACGGCCTCACAACAGGCGAGGAGCGGGATGAGGGGGACCAACGCGACCTTTGACATCTCGGCCACTGAGCAGTACAGCACGATTCCTACGAGCATATAACCCGACGTGACCAGGATGCCAAGGACGCCCTCGGGAAGCCCGCCGATGAGGAAGGGGAGCACCAGGAACCCCAGGGTGGAGAGCGGCAGTGCTGCACGGTAACTGTCCTCTATCTTAAACGGCTTGTCAAACACCAGCGCCGGGATTGACATGACAACAAGGACGCCGCCGCTCACGATGAGCATAAACCCCTGCAGGCTCGCAGGGTCAGTGGTTATCTGCCCCGAGACCTGCGACACAAGCCCGCTCAAGAACGCGAATACGCAGACGCAGAGCAGGCCGCGCCACACAAGCCTGAACACGTCCCCCGCCTGAGACGCGAGCGTATTGGCCACCGTCGCGGTCCGTGGCAGCGCCACAGCGCACACACCCGAGAGAAGGAAGCAGCCCAGGGTGACAGCCCCGTCAAACTGTGGTGGCATGAGGAGGATAAGCGCGCTCGCCACCGTTGCAGCCGCGTGGCTCCCAACAAGGCACAGATAGCTCCCGCGGTACGTGAGCGAACGCAGGGACGACAACCAGAAGAGCGACATGAAGGCAAGGCCTGAGCCAAAGAGGGCCGCGCCCATGACCGCAGCAAACCACGCCTCCACAACGCGGTAGCTCTGGGCGACAAACATAAGGAAGCCCATACAGGCGAGTATGCTGGTAACAAGCACCAGCGGCACTGGCCGCAGGAACATCTCCTGTTTCTCGTGCCAGCAGAGAAGCGCGAGCGTGATGAAGACGGCCACCTGCACAACGAGCATGGTGACGAGGTACAACGACCGCTCAAAGGCACCGATGGA
>JAITNB010000036.1 GCA_031290695.1 Coriobacteriales bacterium
CCTCAAGGCTGCCGTGGTGCAGTTTGCGCAGGATATGCTGGCAGAGGACGAGGAGTGCAACCGGGCGATTGGGGCGCACGGTGCGCCGCTGCTCAAGCAGGGTGCGCGGGTGCTCACCCACTGCAATGCGGGGTCGCTGGCGACGGCGTTCTATGGCACGGCGCTCGGCGTGGTCTACACCGCCTTTGGCCAGGGAGCGGTCGAGCACGTGTGGGTCACCGAGACGCGGCCGGTCAACCAGGGCGCCCGCCTCACCACATGGGAGCTCATGGCGGCAGGGGTGCCTTGCGCGCTCATCACCGACAGCATGGCGGCGACCGTTATGGCGCAGGGCTGGGTAGACGCGGTGCTCGTGGGTGCCGACCGCATCGCCGTGAACGGAGATACTGCTAATAAAATTGGCACTTTAAGCCTGGCAATCCTCGCGCAGCACTACGGCATCCCGTTCTACGTGTGTGCCCCGCGCTCTACCATCGACCCCACGCTGCCCAACGGCAGCGGTATACTCATCGAGCAGCGCGACCCACGCGAACTGGAGGGCTTCAACGCCTCGGGCGTCATCCTGCCGGGCGACGCGCACACCACACAGGCACTCGACCTTCTCACCAGCGAGGGCGAGCGGGAACTCAAGCTCAAGAACGGGCATGCGATGCAGCTCACGCGCAAGGGCGGCGGCTACGGCTTCGATGCCTGGCTGCGCACAACGCCGCCGCAGGTGCAGGCCTACAACCCCGCCTTCGACGTGACCCCCGCCCGCCTCATCACCGCGATCATAACCAACGAGGGCGTGCACTACCCTCCCTTTGCGTTTGAGGCCCCCGCCCCGCTGGCAGGTGACTGAATGACCAGCCGCGCACACGCACCTGCACCTGGACACCCGCACACGGCAGGGCATCCCCCCATCCAGGCCCCGCCCTCCTGATGAAGAACAATGGCGGAGAAGATCGTGACGGGGGCATTGTCGAGGGCCTCCTCGAACTGGTGTACCCTACGCGCTGCGTGGGCTGTGAGCGGCAGGGGATGCTGTTGTGCCGCGCGTGCGACGAGGGGCTGCCGCGTATCGCACAGGAACATGCATGCCACCGCTGCGGGGCGCCGTTTGGGGGCCTTGTGTGTACCGAGTGCTTCGACAGCCATGGGCTTGTGGAGTTTGGCTTCTCACAGGCGGTGTGTGCGTTGGAGTTCCTCGACACCGCTGCGCGGCTGGTGGTGGGCTACAAGGACCAGCATGAGCGGCGGCTTGCGCAGACGCTTGCACTGTTGATTGCCGAGGCGTTGCCGGACGAGTGGGTTGGCTGGGCCGATGCCCTGAGCTGGATACCCTGCGACCGGCGCGCGCTGCGTAGGCGGGGGTTTGACCACATGCGGCACATCGCGCTTGAGCTTGCGCGTATCACGGGGCTTGAGGCACGCGGCCTGCTCCGCAAGAGCGCGGTGGCCGACCAGCGCGATCTGGGGCGGGCAGGCCGTCAGGAGAACGCAGGCTCGCTCTTCTCCGTGAACGGCACTTTGGGGCTGCTGCCCACAAACCTGCTGCTCATTGACGACGTGCTCACCACGGGGGCGACGCTTGACGCGGCCGCGTGCGTGCTTCTTGGCGCGGGAATTGGTGAGATTCGCGTCGCGACGGTTGCGCGGGTGTGGTGATATGGGCGCGGCTCTGGTATCATTCGAGTGTTCCTCCCGGGTCTGTGGTTGCGGACTGCCGCCTTGGCGGCTGTCTTAGTCCATGGTAGACGCGGCCCAAAGGATCCACGTAAACGTGCGGGTCTCCGTGCGTGAGCATGGCGCGTCTTAGGGGTAAGTCGTACCGCTCGGTGTATGAGGCAACCGCCTCCCGGGCGAGAGGGCCGGTAGTGAGATCGTATCAGGCGAAAGCCCCGGTATGCGAGTGTGGGGCCAAAGACCAGGTCAGCCGGGAGGAACCTTTAATTGTGTGACGGTGTGTGCAGGATTGTGTTTTGAGAGCAGGGATTTTATGAGACGCTTACGGTTATGTATGAGGGGCCTTGTTACAGTTTTGCTGGGCGCTGCGTTGTGTGGCATGGGCGGGTGCGCGGCCCCTGCTGGGACGGGGTCGATGACGATACCGCAGACGCCAACGGTCGACGTCCCTACGATTGGGGTGTCGGGCGTGCTGCGTGTGGGCGTCGACTCGACGCATGCGCCGTTTGCGGGTATGTCAAAGGGCAGCATTATCGGCATCGACATCGACATAGCGGCCGCCCTGGCCGACCATCTGGGCCTCAAGCTTGAGATTGTCGACATGGCGGGCCAGACCCCCGAGACGCTGCTGAGCAGCGGGTCGGTCGACCTCATCATGGCAGTGGACCCAAGCAACAACACCTTTACAACACAGCCGCTGCTCGTGGGGCCGTACCTGCTCGACGGGCCGGCGCTGTTCACCGTCTCGGTCTCAAGCACGCCAACCGCTGTCGAGCTCTCGTCACTGGCGGGTGCCACGGTGCTCGCGCAGCAGGACTCGGTTTCGGCCTGGGCGGTGGGGGAGCGCATCGGTGCTAGCTCGGTCAAGACCGTGACCTCGCTTGCCGAGGCGTTTGACCAGCTCGCCGCCGGGACCGCCAGCTATGCGGCCTCCGACGCCCTCCTGGGGACCTTTCTCGCCCTCGACTACGAGGATGTTGTCTGCACGCAGATCATAGACGAGCCCCTTGGTATCTACCTCGGGGTCTCGGGCAGCAACCAGGCGCTTGCCGACTCGCTCGTTGGCGCATTGCAGGAGGTGCGCGACAACGGCGTGCTCGAGCTCCTCATCACCAAGTGGCTCGGCCCACGCTCGGCCAGTGTGGTGTTCACCACCCAGGCCATCGTCTCGACCAGTGCCGCTGCAGCTGGCCAGGCGCCGACGGGCAGCACGCCTCCCGCCAGCACCGGCACGCCTTCCTCCGACACGGGCGACGACCTCCCCGACCCCTCGCTGGCCGGTGGTAGCTAAAAACAGGAAAAACCACGGATTTATCCCTGCTTGTCACCCAATGGAAACCTTAACTGGGGTATCCTTATGGCGTTTACTATAACAAGGTGGAGTGAAGGTATCACAACAAGGAGGATTCTCTATGGACACAATGAAGAAGACACGAAAGGCCGTCGCAAGCATCCTTGCCGCGGTGATGGTCCTTGCCCTCATGCTCGTTGGCTGCGGCGAGGCGGCCCCTCCGGCATCCAACGGCTCGACACCCCCGGCGACCAGCGGTGACACGCCTGTTGCAGACGAAGGCTACACGCTGCTCAAGGACGGCAAGCTCATCGTAGGCTCCGACTGCGACTACCCGCCGTTCGTCTACCTTGAGGGCGAGCAGCCCACAGGCTTTGAGTACGACCTGCTGGTCGCCATCGCAGACGAGCTGGGCCTTGAGGTGGAGTACCTCTCCCCGCAGACCTTCAATGCCCTCATCGCGTTGGTGAATGCGGGCGGCAAGATGGATGTTGCGTGCTCGTCATTCACTATCAACGACGAGCGCCTTGAGCTCGTTGACTTTACCGACCCCTATTTTGACTCCAACCAGGCCTGTGTGGCCCTCAAGTCAAAGGGCTTTACGAGTGCCTCTGACCTCGCTGGCCTTACGGTAGGCGCCCAGGACGGCACTACCGGCCAGGTGTGGGCGGAGGAGAACCTGAGCGGCATCACCATGATACCCCTCGTTGACGCGAGCACCGCGTTCGCCGCCTTGCAGGCGGGAACTGTCGAGGCAATCTTCCTTGACGAGCCCGTTGCGGCCGAGATGGTTGCGCAGACCTACACCGACTGCGAGGTTGTCGAGGCCATCCCCACCGGCGAGCAGTACGGGATTGCCGTCTCCAAGGACAACCCTGAGCTTACCAAGGCCATCAACGAGGCCCTCGCGACGCTCAAGGCAAACGGCACCTATGAGCGTATCTTTGCCAAGTATTTTGACTTTGCCTCGACCCTCTAGCCCCTTGGCACCAGGGGATCGAAAGGGGAAGTAGGTCCACATGCACCAAAACGCTGCCGCAAAGCTCCTGCGCACCGCACTTGCCTTTGCGGCAGCATTGTCTTTGGTCACCTTCGTGTTATCCCCCGACTTTGCCCAGGCCATCGATGTCGAGAAGACTACCGCCACCTCTAACGAGTCCAACGGCAACAACATCCTGGGTGGCATGTCTACGCGTGTCACGTGGGAGGCGACCGTAGGGGATGACGAGGAGATAGCGTCCCTTACGCTCGAGTTTCCCGAGGGCACGGCCATCGAAAGCGGTGCCACCGTCAAGGCGACGGTACTCGACGGCCTTACGCGCATCAGCACCGAGCAGGAGGTCGTTGCCTTCACCAACGAGCAGGTGACCATCGCCTTTCCCAACCTCGTCCCGTCCGGCCTGCTCCTGCGCGTCGAGATATACAAGATCGCGCTGCCCGCAGTCA
>JAITNB010000047.1 GCA_031290695.1 Coriobacteriales bacterium
CTCGCCGGAGGCGAAGGCGCCATTGGCACACGGCTTTTTATTGCGGACAAGAACGAGCCGCTTTTGCTCAGCACGGTGGGGGAGCCCGAGGATGGCAGCGAGGCGGGCTGGGACGGTGAGGCGGGCAGGGGCGAACCCACCCTCACGCTCACAACCGCAGATGGCCGCATCATCACACCGCTTGAAGGAGCGGTGGCAGCGCGCATCCAGCGACACCTCGACAACGCATGGAATGTCACCGTCATGCTCTCGCTCGTCATCTACGAGGAGCTTGGCAACCGCTTTACCGGCGAGCTGGCGTGTATGTGTTACGACCCGGTGCTCGGCCTGCCCCTGGAGCAGTTTGTGAAGAACATCACCTATCGCCTCACCAAAGGCACGCACCCCGGCCTTGTCCTCACGCAGGAGCAGTTTATGCGCGTCATCGAGAGCAACGGCGCCTGGTACCTCACCAAGGATGCCCCCCTGCCCGAGCGCCCCAAAGGGAGCATCATCTTCAAGCGCCGCAAGATATGGAGCGAATACCTGGTCGAGGCAGCGGTCAAGGGAAATATCGGTTGCAAGGTTGCTGGCACCGTGTTTTGGGTGCTCTTCGCCGCCGCCGTCCTCTTTGCCCTCTGGTGGTTCCTGCTGCGGTAGGGCGCTACCAACGTGAAAGGTGGCGCGAGCGCTTAACAGGGGCAACCAACGGTCTGGTGCAAAACCTGTCAAGTACCTTAACCAAAATAAGTTGTGGAGATTCTGTGGAGAACTGCTTGTTCTTCTCCAAAAAACGAGGGGGTTTAGCTGCGGGTTTAGATAGTTGCAAGATTGCTTTAAGGTGGGGTTTGAAACGGGTTAAGAAATGGGTCAGGGCGGGTTTAGAACGGTGTGTAATCATATGCACAGCAAACCCCTTGCGGAATCGTCCCGGCTCCAAACTTGCGAAGCTCTAACCGGCGTGGTAGACTTCCAAAGCTAACGTTCCTGCTTGGGTTTTGCCTTCATAGACCTGAGCCGCATAGTCCAGAGGAGGTGAAATATGAAGGCTTATGAACTGCTGTTCTTTGTCAGTCCTACCTTGGAGGAAGAGGTTCGCGAGGCGACGCTCAAGCGAATCGACACCGTAATCACCTCGCAGAACGGGGTGGTTGACAAGGTAGAGGAATGGGGCAAGCGCAAGCTCGCCTTTGAGGTAGAGAAATTCTCCGATGGAGACTATGTCCTGATCGACTTCCACGCCGAACCCGATAGTATCGCAGAAATTGACCGCGTACTACGCATCACGGACGCTGTGTTGCGTTTTATCATCGTGCGCCGCAACGACCGCGAATAAGCGACTGCCGGGCCAGGACGGCCTGGCAAGAACCTGTAAAGGTGGTTTGACATGAGTATCAATAAAGTGCTTATCAGTGGAAACCTCACCCGCGACCCCGAACTGCGGTCAACCGCCTCGGGCATGCCGGTCCTCGGGCTTGGCGTCGCGGTGAACGACAGACGCAAGAACCAGAGCACCGGTGAGTGGGAGGATTATCCCAACTTCATCGACTGCACGATGTTTGGGACGCGCGCCGAGAGCGTGTCGCGCTTCCTCAGCAAGGGTGCAAAGGTGGCCATCGAAGGCAAACTGCGCTGGAGCCAATGGGAGCGCGAAGGACAAAAGCGCTCGAAAATAGAAGTGATAGTGGACGAGATCGAGTTCCTCTCGGCCCGTGACGGCGGCTCTGCGGCTGCCCTGCCTCCCCGCGAGGTGGAGATACCCGCCGCACCCGAGGTCACGGTATACGACGAGGACATACCGTTCTAAAGCCTCACACGTAGCCTAAGGAGGTCTACATGGCCGAATATGTACGGCAGCCCCGCAAGAAATACTGCCAGTTTTGCAAGGACGATACCAAGTACATCGACTTCAAGGAAGTCAACCTGCTGCGCAAGTTCATGACCGACCGCGGCAAGATCAAGCCCCGCCGAGTCACCGGCACCTGCACCCAGCACCAGCATGACCTGGCGCTCGCTATCAAGCGCGCGCGGGAGCTGGCACTGGTTCCTTATGCGGTTCCCGTGGTAAGCGGACGCATCGACCGCAAGAGCCGTGGCTAGGAAGAGGAGCAGCAATGAAAGTCATACTGTTACAGGAGCTTAAAGGCAGGGGAGGAGAGGGCGACGTCATCGAAGTGGCGACGGGTTTCGCCGTCAATTTCCTGTTTCCCAAGAAGATTGCCATTGCGGCGACCAAGGGCAACCTCAAGCAGCTTGAGGAGCGCAAGCACAACATAGCCACACGCGAGCTTGGGCGCCTCGACAGCGCCGACAAGGTGCTTGCCGCGCTTGACGGGCGAAAACTGGTCATCGGTGCCAAGGTGGGCGAGGAGGGCCAGCTCTTTGGCTCGGTCACGTCACTCCAGATCGCCGACGCGCTCAAGGAGCGTTTTGGCCTCGATGTCGACCGCAAGAAGATCGACCTGCGCACCACCATCAAGACGGTGGGCGACCACCCGGTGGTGGTTGCAATCTACCGCGAAGTCAAGGCGACAATCATTGTCGAGGTGGTTGACGAGAAGACCCTGGTCGCGCCCATACCTGCACCCGAGCCAACACCCGAGCCCGAGTTCACGCCCGAGCTTGAGCCAGCGGCAACGCCCGAGTTCGCACCCGAGCCTGAACCCGCCAAAACCGTCGAGGAAGCCGTCGAAGCGGTGGACGAGGCGCTTGAGGAGGCCGCCAACAAGCTTGTCGAGGCCATTGACGCCGAGCCTGACGCCGATGCCAGCGACGATGCGGCTGTTGACGCAGCAGTCGAGGTATTGCAAGAAGTCGAAGGCACTCTTGATGCCGCAATCGCCGAGGCAATTGAGGAAACCGTCGACGCGGCCGTCGAAGAAGCCGGCACTACCGAGGATTAGTTCTTATCCCCAAACAGCGCACCCAGGGCGCGGCGGGGTAAAACCTCGCTGCGCCCTGCTGTCAAATGCGTTATCATCAATCCTCGGCCCCCAAGCACCTGAAAGGCACGTAGATGGCAGACTTCATCGACAAGACACCTCCCCATAACGTCGACGCAGAGCGGGCGGTGCTTGCCGCCATGATATTGGACAAGGACGTGGTCGAGGAGGCCCTTGCCGTCCTGAGCAGCGGCGACGCATTCTACCGTCCCGCCCACCAGAAGATATACACCGCCATAGCAGAGCTTAACGCACGCGCGATACCGGTGGACCAGCTCACGTTGGCCGACCGCCTTGAGAGCAAGGGCGAGCTTGAGCAGGTGGGGGGCAAGATATATATCCTCGAACTGGCAAACAACGCCTTTGCCATCTACAACTGGGCCGACCACGCGCAGATTGTCAAACGAGACGCCCTTCTCCGCGACCTCATTGCTGCGGCCATCCATATCGAGGCCTTGGGCTACACCTCCAGCGAGGACACGGCGAATATCGTCGAGGAGTCCGAGAAACTGCTATTTAATGTAACAAATAAACGGGTCGACTCATCCTTCAAGGACATCAGTGCGCTTTTGGAGGAGTCGGTAGACATGCTCCAGAAGATGGCCGACAGCAAGTCGCACATCCTGGGCGTGCCAACGGGGTTCCCCGACCTCGACAACCTTTTGGGCGGTATGCGCGGCGGCGACCTGCTCATCCTGGCGGCGCGGCCGGGCGTTGGCAAGACATCCCTTGCCCTCAACATCGCCGTCAATGCTGCCAAGGCCGGCTCGTCGGTAGCGTTCTTCTCGCTTGAGATGCCCTCGGTCGAGCTTACTCAGAGGCTTCTGGCAGCCGAGGCGTTGCTCGACTCACACCGGATACGCAACGGCAGGCTCTCTGATGCCGACTGGAAGCAGGTGGTGACCGCCTGTTCGAAGATGGACAGCTACAAACTGTCGATAGACGACTCGCCTGGCCTGTCGATCCTTGAGCTGCGCGCAAAGGCACGCCGCCAGCTCAGGAACGTCGAGCCGGGCACCGGCCTCATCGTGGTGGACTACCTGCAACTCATGCAGTCGCACAGCACCCGGCAGATGGAGCGCTATGCCGAGGTGGGAGAAATATCACGGGGGCTCAAGGTGCTGGCGAAGGAGCTTGGTATGCCGGTGTTGGCACTTAGCCAGCTCTCGCGCGCGGTGGAGGGCAGGGGCAACAAGCGCCCGCAACTCTCCGACTTGCGCGAGTCGGGCAACCTCGAACAAGACGCCGACGTGGTCATGTTCATAGACCGGGCGGTAAACGAGGAGGAGGCGGGCAAGAACGGCCGTCCCGAGCTAGGCGTCGCCAACCTCATCGTGGGCAAGCACCGCCACGGTGCCGTTCGCGACATCGAGCTGGTATTCGTCCCCGAACACACGACCTTCCGCCCCTACGCCAGGTCCTCCGACTACTAATCCTCGCCCTCTTCGACCAGCACGGCCTCGTCGCCCTCGAATTCGCCCTCGCCCAACAGCGCCGTTGCTTCGTTGGCGGGCAGCTCCTGGATTGTCTTGAGCTTGCGGCCAATCGCCTTGGTGCGCCGTCCGGCGGCGTCGATCTCGTTGGAGGCCTGGTCGAGCTTCTTCTTCACACGGTCAAGCACGACCTCAAACCTGCCAAACTCCGTCTTGACCCCGCTCAACAGATGCCAGACCTCGCTCGTGCGCCTCTCGATGGTGAGCGTGCGAAAGCCCATCTGCAAGCTGCTCAGAAACGCGACCAGGTTGGTGGGCCCCACAACGGTCACTTTGCACTCACGCTGTAAGCGCTCAAACAGCCCCGGCCTTCTCAACACCTCGGCATAGAGGCCCTCGGTGGGGACGAACAGGATGGCGAAATCGGTGGTCATGGGCGGGTTGATGTACTTGTTGCGAATCGACCGTGCAAAGCTCAGGATCGCCATCTCCAGCCGTCGTGCGACAGTCTCCACGGGCTCGCTGCCCAGGCCCTCGTAGGCGTCCAACAGGCGCTCGTAGTCTTCAAGGGGGAACTTCGAGTCGATGGGCAGCAGCAGGAAGTTGTCGTCGTCATCCTTACCGGGGAGCCGCACCGCGTACTCCACGCGCTCCTGGCTGCGCGCCTTCACCTGCGCGTTGTGCTCGTACTGTTCGGGCGACAGGATCTGCTCAAGGATCGCCCCCAGCTGGTACTCGCCCATGTTGCCGCGCGCCTTGACGTTGGAGAGCACCTTCTTGAGGTCGTCCACGCCCGTCGCCAGCTGCTGCATCTCGCCCAGCCCCTTATGCACCTGCTCCAGCCGGTCGCTGATAATCTTAAACGACTCGGTAAAGCGCTTCTCCACCGTCTCCTGCAGCTTCTCGTCCACCGTCTGGCGCATGAGCTCAAGCTTGGCGGCGTTGTCGTCCTGCAACGACTTCATGCGCACCTCAAGGGTCTCGCGGTTCTCCTTGAGCTGCCGGTTCATCGCCTCGCGGTTCTCCTTGAGCTGCGTGTCCATCACCAGGCGAATCTCCGCAAAGTTCTTGGTAAAGGCCTCTTGAAACCGCGCAATCGAGGTACTCTGCTCCTCGCGGTTCTCGCGCAGGGTCTTTTGCGTCTCGTCGCGGTTACGGGCAAACTCCTCGCGGATAAGCCCGTCGATGCGCCCCACCCCTGCGTCCGTCCCGGCCAAACCCCGCGTTACGTTCTCAAAGTTGTGCCCCGTCGCCTGTTCGAGGTTTGCGACGGCTGCGGCCGAGGCGTTGCCCGCACTTCTCCGCAGCACTACGGCCAGCAACACCACGGCCAGCAAGACCAGCACGCACAGCACGCCCAGCAGCCCTGCCACCAAGATATACGGTATCTCCATGACTCTCCTTAGCGATTGATACCCCTTAAACTCACTCCAATCCATTATACTTGTTCGGTTAGGCCAACGGCACCGCAGGATATACACAGCAAAAACAGGAAGCAGGAATACCAACATGCCGGGAATCGTATTGGTGGGCGCCCAGTGGGGCGACGAAGGCAAAGGCAAGATCACCGACCTCATCGCCGACGACTTTGACTACGTCGTGCGCTATCAAGGCGGCAACAACGCCGGCCACACCGTCATCGCCGGTGGCCACAAGCTCGCGCTGCACCTCATCCCCAGCGGCATCATGTACCCCCACATCACCCCCCTCATCGGCAACGGCTGCGTAATCGACCCCCGTGTCCTCATCGACGAGATGGACACCCTCGAGGCCCAGGGCCTCTCCACCGCGCGCCTGCTCATCAGCGGCAACGCCCACCTCATCATGCCCTGGCACCTCAAGCTCGACGCCGAGAGCGAGCGCAAACTGGGCAGCAACGAGATAGGCACCACCAAACGCGGCATCGGCCCCGCCTACCAGGACAAGGCCGCCCGCAACGGCATCCGCGTACAAGACCTCCTCGACGAGCACATCTTTCGCCTCAAAGTGCAAAGCGCCCTTGCGGAGAAGAACGAGGTCCTTGAGAAGCTGTACGCCGTCCAACCCTGCGACGCCAACGAGATATGCGACGAGTACCTCACCTATGCACAGCGCATCAAAGAGCACATCGTCGAGTCGGGCCAACTGCTCAACCAGGTGCTGCGCGACAACAAATGGGTGCTCTTCGAGGGGGCCCAGGGCACGCTGCTTGACATAGACCACGGCACCTACCCCTTTGTAACCAGTTCGTCGTGCACGGCCGGCGGCGCGGTCACCGGTAGCGGGGTAGGGCCTACCGCCATCAACAAGGTGCTGGGCATCGCCAAGGCGTATATCACACGCGTGGGCTCGGGCCCGTTTCCCACCGAGCTTTTTGACGAGACAGGCAAGAAGCTGGCGGAGGTGGGCGGTGAAGTGGGCGTGACCACCGGCCGTGTGCGGCGCTGCGGCTGGTACGACGCGGTAATCGTCAAATACGCCGCCGAGGTCAACGGCCTCACCGACCTCTGCATAACCAAGCTCGATGTGTTGAGCGCGCTCGACACCATCAAGGTCTGCGTGGCCTACGAGTGCCAGGGCAAGCGCTACACCACGGTCCCCGGCCAGCAGAGCGCCTTTCATCACGCCACGCCCGTCTACGAGGAGCTGCCTGGTTGGCAAGCAAACATCACCGGATGCACCTCCTACACCGACCTCCCGCGTGAGGCCAAGGACTACATTGAGTTTATCGAGGATCTCGCTGGCGTTCCTGTCTCTATCATAGCCGTGGGCCCTCATCGTGACCAAACCATCATGCGCCGTTGGAAACCTCGGAGCTAATTCCTGCTAAAATGGTGTGTTACAGATGTTCACTATGCGAAACAGGATGCGGAGAACGTGCGGGAGAAGCCGATAACAGAGCAACTATCCATTGATTTCTTTGGCGAGGAGACTGCGCCGGAGGAGGTTGTTGAGCAGAGACAAGGCCAGCAAGAGCTGTTCTTGGGGCTTGAGTTTGAGCCGGAGCCTCGCTCGGAACCTCGGTTGAAGCCTGGGCTGGAGCCAAAGCCACGGCCGGCACCCGAACCAAAGACTGAGCCGCGGCCTGAACCCAAGCCACGGCCGGTACCCGAACCCAAGCCTGAGCCAAAACCGGAGCCGCGGCTGGTGCCAAGACCGGTGCCAAAGCCTGAGCCGAAACCGGAGCCTAGACTCGAGCCACGGCCGGAGCCTAGACCCTCGCCCAAGCCTGAGCCAAGACCGGTGTCAAAGCCTGAGCCAAGACCGGTGTCAAAACCTGAGCCACGGCCCGAGCCAAGACCGGAGCCAAAACCCGAGCCACGGCTGGTGCCAAAACCCGAGCCACGGCTGGTGCCAAAGCCCCGCCCCCGCCCTGCCCCCGACCCTTGGCGCGACATCCACCTAACAGAGAATGAGCTGCGGGACCCAAAGAGCTACCGCTCCTATTATGCCCATCTGGGCCAGAAGGGGGGCGACCCAGCGCAAGAATCGCAGGAGCCCTCTGCCAAGGTCCCCGTCCCTACGGCTCAGCCAGAACCCTTCACATCGGCTGTCCTCCTCACACCGTCGGAGCCTTTGGTGCAACCAGGATTCGTGGTGTCGCGTGCGCAAGGGCTCCCGGTGGAACATCCGGCAGATGTGGCAGAGCGCCCCTTCACGGCAGAGCAGTTTCGCACGGTAGAGCCGCAACGCGCAGCAGAGCAGCCCTACGCAGCAGAGCAGCCTCGCACGGTGGAACAACCCCGCGCAGCAGAGCAGCAGCGTACGGCAGAGACGCCCCGCACGGGGGAGCAACGACGCGTAACGGAACAACCCCGCGCAGCAGAGCAGCAACAACCCCCTAGGGCAGAGCAGCCCCGCCTTGCAGAGCAGCCCCGTGAAGAATCCCCCGTGGAACCCCTCATAAAGGTACCCGAGGTTCCTCGCGAGGGACTTCCTCCACAAAAACTCGCGCGGGTACACGGAGAAACCCTTTCGCATGAGATAGTAACGTTGACCCATGAGGGGCCAATGCCCCCCGCCCAGTCTGGGCAACAGGCCTCAAAGAGGCCCAAGCACCTGCGCACCGAGCACGCCCTGCGCTATCAGCCGCCCCTGCCCGTCGAGAAGCAGCCCATTCACCAACCAGCTCCCACGCCTGTTACGGCACAGGTCCCACGCCAACAGGCGAACGTGACTATCGTCTCACCCAAGAGGTCACCTCAGAAAGAGACCCCCTCCATCCTGATTCCCCACTCGGAGGCTGACCCTTATGACCCTTATGAAGAGGAGGACCCCTTCGTAGAGCAAGAGCCCAAAGAAGAGGGAGGATTCAAAGAAGAAGAAGGGCCCCAAGAAGAGGAAGTGCCCCAAGAAGAGGAAGTGCCCCAAGAACCTGCAAGCACGAAGGCAGATCCTCGCGCCGTGGCCCTGGGTGATACCGACCCGTTTCCCGTCATACCGTACACGGCCCAGCCGGTGCTTATCGACGACGACGAGTTTGACGACTACAACGACGACGTGGACGACGACTATGATGACGGGTTCGACGACGACACGGACAACAACGACCTTGACGACGACACAGACAACGAGTTTGATGATGACGCAAGCGACGATGCAGATGGCGCGGACGACGAGTTCGACGACGACCTCGACCTTGATGACGAGTTTGGCCTCGACCTCGATGACGACCTCGATGACGACGAGTTCGACCTCGACTTCGACGACGACGTAGACGACAGAGACGAGCGCCCCCCGAGCATCAGCCCGCCCCGCAATGCACCCCGCCCCGCCCGCCCCGCCCCCGCCCCGCCAGCCGCCCTCCTCTCCGACGACGTCCCGGATGACACCACGGACGCCGCCCTCAGCGCCGCCCTCAGCGACGAGGAGCTTGCCAAACGGCCCAAGCGCGCCCGCTGGCATTATGTCGTTGCGATCCTTGTGGCCCTCATCCTCGTGGGCGGCACCACGGCCTACTTCCTCATCACCACCGCGGCGGCCCAACAGGAGAGCGACCGTGAGGAGGGATACCGCAACCTGGACGATGCCATCGCCCTCGTCCAGGAGGCCGATGCCGTTGTTGTCGCCCTCGACCAGGCCATCGACAGCCAGGTGACTGAGGAGAACCTGGCCCAACTCCAGGCGCTGCTCGACCAGTCCCGCACCATCGAGGAGACCCTCACCAACGCATCGCAACATGCCGATCAGGCGCTCCAGTTCTTTTCCCAAACGGGAGACCAGGCGCTGGCCCAGCATGTCATCGACGCGGCCGACTACCGTAGCGACATGCTCAACTACGGCAGGATGATCGTGCAAAACGACATCTCTGCCATGCAGGGCGCTCTGCTCCTCGCCGACGCGTGGTACCTCATCACGAGCGCCGACTACAATATGCGCCATGCCGTCGAGGTTGTTGGCGGCGCCAATGCGAGCAAGATACAGGAGGCCGTGGACTCAAACAAAGCGGCTGCGGAGGAGCTTGCCCAGGCCCAGATGAAGATACAAGAGGCCCAGGGGGTGTTTGACCAGGCAGACTTCTCAAGCATCGCCAACTTCCTTGTTGTGAAGCGGGAGGCCGCGCTTTTGGCGATTGAGTCGGACGAGGCCCTGTTGGCGAAGGACGTCACCCTCGCAACGCAGAAGAACGACGAGTATACCAGCAAGGACGCCGAGGTGGTACAGGCCGCCCAGAAAATCCCCAGCGACCCCATGAGCCTTATCACAGACGCCTATGACGCGGCCACCAAGGACATCATCGCCTCGTATCAGTTAGCACGGGGCAAAGCTGCCGACTCAGATGGGTTTGTACGCGAATATACCGGAGTGGACGTTTTGCCGTCCACGCAATAGAATCATCGTGTCCCCTGTTTGGAGGGTTTATGGCAGTATTAACGGAGTACGTGGAAGAACTGGTGCAGGAGATTGGGCCGCGCCCCGCAGGCTCGAAGGCCGAGCAGCGGGCAGCAGACCACATAGCCGTGCGCTTGCGTGACG